>DATMES010000053.1 GCA_035556555.1 Frankiaceae bacterium | reverse complement strand
CCGGTCATCGTCATCGCGATGCCTGCCGGCGTGGTCGGCTCCCAGTCGAACACCAGGTCGCCGATGGTGACCTGGCAACCGGGGATGGCGCCCATCTTCACGAGCTTGTCCTCGACGCCCAGCCTCTGCAGGCGGTCGGCGAGGTAACCGACGGCTTCGTCGTTGGAGAAGTCGGTCTGGCGGATCCAGCGCTCCGGGCGTTCGCCCTTCACGAGGAAGCCACCCTCCACCGTCGGGTCCTCGGTCACGGTGAAGCCCTGGTCGTCCACGGCGGTCGGCCGCAGCACGATGCGGGTCGATTCCTTCTTCGGCTGGGCGGCGCGGTACTCGCGCACGACCTCGGCCAGCTTGAAGGTCAGCTCACGCAGTCCCTCGCGGGACACGGCCGACACCTCGAACACGGGCAGGCCGCGCGCCTCGATCTCCGGGCGGACGATGTCGGCCAGGTCCTTGGCGTCCGGGATGTCGATCTTGTTCAGGATCACCACGCGCGGGCGGTCCGCGAAGTTGCCACCGAGCGACGGGGTGTACTCCGCCAGCTCGTTCTCCAGCGCGTCGATGTCCGCGATCGGGTCGCGGCCGGGCTCGTACGTCGCGCAGTCGACGACGTGGGCGAGCACGGCGGTGCGCTCGATGTGGCGCAGGAAGTCGAGGCCGAGGCCCTTGCCCTGCGACGCGCCGGGGATCAGGCCCGGCACGTCCGCGACGGTGAACACGACCTCCCCCGCCGTGACGACGCCGAGGTTGGGCACCAGCGTCGTGAACGGGTAGTCGGCGATCTTCGGCTTGGCGGCACTCAGCACGGAGATGAGCGACGACTTGCCCGCGCTGGGGAACCCGACGAGCGCGACGTCCGCGACGGTCTTGAGCTCGAGTACGACGTCGGCGGTCTGGCCAGGCTCGCCCAGCTCGGCGAAGCCGGGCGCCTTGCGGCGGGTGGAGGCGAGGGCGGCGTTGCCGCGGCCGCCGCGGCCACCCTGCGCGACGACGTAGCGCACGCCGGTGCCCACGAGGTCGGCGAGCACCTCGCCGCCGGGCGAGCGCACGACGGTGCCGTTGGGGACCGGCAGCAGGAGGTCGTCGGCCTTGGCGCCGTGCTTGTTGGAGCCCTGACCAGGGCGGCCTGAGCCTGCCTTCTGGTGCGGGTGGAAGTGGTAGTCGATCAACGTCGTCACGCCGGGGTCCACGACGAGCACGACGTCACCGCCGGAGCCGCCGTTGCCGCCGTCGGGGCCGCCCAGCGGCTTGAACTTCTCGCGGTGGATGGACGAGCAGCCGTGGCCGCCGTCGCCCGCGGCGACATGCAGCACGACGCGATCGACGAACACGGTGCTCCTAACGAAAAGGGCGGGCCCCGCGGAGTCCGCGAGCCCGCCCCTTCGGGGGTTGCGAGTCGCTACTCGGCCGGGACCACGTTGACGGTACGGCGGCCGCGCTTGCTGCCGAACTCCACCGCGCCCGCGGCGAGCGCGAACAGCGTGTCGTCCTTGCCGATGCCCACCTGGTCGCCCGGGTGGAAGTGGGTGCCGCGCTGGCGGACGAGGATCTCGCCGGCCTTGACGACCTGGCCACCGAAGCGCTTGACGCCGAGGAACTGCGGGTTGGAGTCGCGGCCGTTCCTGCTGGAGGACGCGCCCTTCTTGTGAGCCATGTCGTTACTTCCCGCTCTCGATGCCGGTGACCCGGACCTGCGTCAGCGGCTGACGGTGCCCCTGGCGCTTGTGGTAGCCGGTCTTGTTCTTGAACTTGTGGATGCGGATCTTCGGGCCCTTGGTGTGGGCCACGATCTCACCGGTGACGGACATCGCCTTGAGCGCGGTGGCGTCGGTGGTGACGGTCTCGCCGTCGACGAGGAGGAGCACGGGGAGCGTCACGGCGCCGCCGGCGGCGGTGTCGATCTTCTCGACCTCGATGACGTCGCCGACCGCGACCTTGTGCTGCTTGCCGCCGGTCTTGACGATGGCGTACACGAGTCGTGCTCCTGACGTTCGGATGGCGTGGCGAAGCGGCGCGCCGAAAGCGCACACGAAGCGACAGGGTACCCCAGCCGCCCGGGTGAGGGTCAAACGCCACTCGACGGGGCGCCGCCGCAGGCGTCCGGCGCCACTTCGTGATCTTGGCAATGTTCGGGGCGCCCGGCGGACAGATACCTTGCCAAGATCACGAAGTCCGGGCGATCTCGTACGCTCCGCGCGGGCGCGGCCACGCTCCGTAGACGCTGCCGCCGGGCATACCCGGGCAATGCGCCGTTCGGCTGAAACGGCCCGTGAGCAGCACGTAGAACGACGTTCGACCACCCGTTCTACGAGAGGAACCACACTCGTGCGCAGCATCACCCTGGCCGCCGCCGGCGTCCTGGCCGCGACGGCCGTCCTCGGCGCCGGCAGCCCCGCTCTCGCGGAGGACGTACCGGCCCCCGAGGTCCAGTGGGTCAACGGCAACGTCGTCGTCAACCCGACCGACCCCACCGCCGCGACCGTCGTCGCGCGCTACCGCTGCTACGGCGGCCCGAACCACCTCTGGGTCTCCGTGAAGCAGGGCGAGCACCTCGGCGACGAGGCTCACGCGGCCGAGCTCACGGAGCAGTACGCCGACCAGCTGCCGCCGGGCGAGGTCATCGGGCCGTTCTCGAGCTTCCTGGCGGACGCCTGGGCTGACACCAACTACCTGTTCGACCCGAACGTCGGCCCGCTCGCGCAGGCGGACTGCGACGGCGAGTGGCACACCGACCGGGTGACCGTACGGTCGGTCGACGGCTTCGACGCGCTGTCGAAGGGTGCCGCGTGGGTGCAGTTCTGCCTGTACACCGCGGGCGGCTTCGCCACGAACGAGGGCTGGCGCACCGTGAAGTCGGCCGTCGGCAAGGCGTAACACCCCCGAGGGAGGGCGCGGCTACGGTAGCCGCGTGCTGCAGGTGCTGGTCGATGCCGACAACGTCGACCCGTTCCGTACCCGCGCCCTCCTCTCCGCCCTCGCCGGTCTCGACGCGGACGTCGTCGTGGCGGGCCATCCCCGTGCCCTGGCCCGCGTCGAGTGGCCGGAGAAGGCCACTGTCGTGGAGGCGGCGGGCTGGCAGCGCGCGGACCTCGTCCTCGCGGCGGCGTACCGGCCGAGTGACGACCCGCTGGTGCTGGTCAGCGGGGACGGCGACTTCGGGCTGCTGGTCGGCAGGCACAGCGGGCCCGTGCTGGTCGTGAGCGAGGCGGCGTCGTACCGGCTGTCAGGGGCTACGGTCGTCGACCCCGCTGTCGACGGGGTCGAGCCGCTCCGGCAGTGGCTGGCCGGGGTCGGCGCCGGCGGCGAGGCGTGACGCGACGAGACCCACCACCGCCATGAACGCCCCGAACACCAGCCACCCCACGCGCCCCGCGTCCTCGACGATGAACGCCATGAGGATCGGCCCGCCCACGTCGTAGAAGACGAACCCCATGTCCCAGAGACCGAGATACCGGCCGCGGGCGTGCTCGGGCGCGATGCCGAGCGACACCGCCCAGCCGCCGGCCGCCTCCCACAGCTCGCCCGTGCACTGCACGACCGCCGCCACGACGAGCAGGCCGACGGCGGGCCACGCCGGGATGCCCGGTGTCAGCGCCATGAGGACGGCCGCGGCGGCGGTGGCGTAGCCGCTGTTGCGCAGCGCCCGCCCGCCGAGCCGCACCGACGTGAGCCGCCTGCTGAACGGCACCTGCAGCACGACGACGAGCAGGGAGTTCAGCGTGAACAGCACGCCCGCGAGCGCGGTCGGCGCGTGGGTGCGCCGGTCGATCCAGAGCGGGAAGCCGAGGATGAGCATGGCGACGTTGAGCGTGAGGATGCCGTGCAGCGCGCCGAGCGCGACGAAGCGGCGGTGGCGCAGGACGGCGCCGTAGCCCGTCCTGGGTCCTTCGGGCAGGGCGGCGCGCACCTCGCGGACGCGGAGCATCAGCAGACCCGCGACGAGGAACGTCACCGCGTCGCCGAGCACGAGGCCGACGTACGCCCCCTTGCCGCCGATCGCGAGCGCGCCCGCGACGAGCAGGCCGCCGAGCGCCCAGCCGAGGTTGCGGACGCTGCGGACGAACGCCAGCGTCGTCACCCTGTCGGCCTCGTCGGCGAGTCCCGCGGCGAGCGCCTGCAGGGCGGGGCGCGACATGTGGTCGACGACGGCGGTCGCGGACACCAGCGCGACGAACGGCCAGAAGCCGCGCACCAGGGGGTAGCAGGAGTACGCGACCGCGCGCAGGGCGTAGAGGACGAGCACGACGCGGCGCGGACCGAAGCGGTCGACGGGCGGCCCCGACGCCAGCGGGCCGAGCATGCCGACGATCCCCGCGATGGACAGGCCGACGCCGACGCGCGTCACCGGAAGGCCGGCGACGTTGACGAAGAACAGCGCGCTGACCGGCAGGAACATCGAGTTGCCGAGCGCGTCGATGACGCTGGTCGCGGCGAAGATGCGCGCGTCGCGGTCGCGCGGAACGGCGAGCAGCGCGCCGAGCCTGGTGCGCAAAGGGGGCATCGGTTCCGACAGTATCGGGGCGTGTCCACCGAGTTGCGCACCCTCGCCGAACGCCTCGCCACCGACGCCGGCGCACTGC
The DNA here is from genome assembly GCA_035556555.1 of Frankiaceae bacterium. GTDB lineage: Bacteria > Actinomycetota > Actinomycetes > BP-191 > BP-191 > BP-191. The sequence continues at coordinate 71,735 of DATMES010000053.1, read as the reverse complement.
TGCTGGAGCGGCTGCCGTACGTCCGCACCGTCGCCAGCAAGAGCACGCCGACGGACGTCGTCAGCGAGGTGGACAAGGCGTCCGAGGCCTTGATCGTGGCGGCGCTACGGCGGGAGCGTCCGGACGACGCGATCCTCGCCGAGGAGGGGACGTACGACACCGGCACGACCGGCCTGCGCTGGGTCGTGGACCCGCTCGACGGCACCGTCAACTACCTCTACCGCGGCGCGGCGTTCTGCACGTCGGTCGGCGTCGAGGACGCCTCCGGTGGTGTCGCGGGTGCGGTCTGCGACCCGCAGCGCGGCGAGCTGTTCTCGGCGCTGCGGGGCGAGGGCGCGACCCTCGGCGGCGAGCCGCTGCGCGCCAACGACGTCACCGACCTCTCGCAGGCGCTCGTCGCGACCGGCTTCTCGTACGCCGCCGCCGACCGCGCCTGGCAGGGCCGCGTCCTCGCCGAGGTGCTCCCCCACGTCCGCGACATCCGGCGCGGCGGCTCGTGCGCGCTCGACCTCTGCTCGGTCGCGGCCGGGCGGGTCGACGCGTACTACGAGCTCGGGCCGGCGCCGTGGGACGTCTGCGCGGGCTTCGTCGTCGCGGCCGAGGCGGGCGCCGTCGTGCACGTCGGCAAGGCCCCGGACGGGCGCGACCTCACCGTCGTCGCGGCGCCGGGGATCGCGGACGCGCTGCTCGAGCTGCTGCGCGACGCGGGGGCGTTCGGCTAGCTAGACGGAGTGCCGAGCATCAGGGGAAGTCGACCCAGAGGATCGTCGTGTGCGCGGACGTCGCGGGTGATGCGCCGTTGATGAAGCCGCCGATGCTCAAGGTGCCGTCGACTTCGTGGACGCCGAACGCGTCGGTGGTGACGGCGTACTCCGCGAACGCCTTGTTCGGACCCGTCATGCGGCCCGTGTCGCGCTGCCCGAACGGAAAGAAGTTGATGACCTCGCTGCCACCACAGGGGTACTGGTAGGCGCCGGTCGCGCCGGCGGGCGGAGCGCCGTCGAAGACGCAGACCCCCTGCTGGTTGACCGACTTCGGCGGACCGTAGACGTACTTCCACGAGGTGACGTAGTAGTAGAGGCTGGATGAACGCGTCGAGTGGGTCGCGCCTGCGGAGTACAGGCTGCCGGTGTTCGCGGCGGGAGTCGCCGGACCGTACTGCGACGGCTTGGGAACGTCGATGTGCGCCGCCGTGCGCGCGCCACTCGTGAGGGACGTCCGCCCGGTTCCGGGGAAGCGCAGCGTCGCCGTGACCGGCTTGCCGTCCGCGATCAGGGCGACCCAGTAACGTCCTGCGGGCAGTTCCGCGTAGGTCTCGCCGGGGTTCCCCGCAGTGCCCGTGAACAGGTCGAACGGCTGTGACGGCACCCACGCCGGTCTGGCACAGGCGCGCGTCGTGCAGTAGCCGGAGACGACCGAGGCGACGGTCGGCGTGTCGAGAATGCCGCTGTCGCCGTGCTTGCGGATCACGAACCCGCCGTAGCGTCCACCGGATGCCTTGACGGTCCGGTGCGCGGGAGTCATGCGGAAGGGCTTCCTGAGCACCAGCTCGCGGACGAAGCCGGTGGAGCCGGTCAGAGTGATCGTGCCGCGCATCTCGACGGCGGCGGGACGAGAGAGCGCGTTCGCGGGCAGCGCCGCGCCGAGAAGTGCAGCGGCGACGACGCCGCCCGCGAAACGCACTCTCATGGTCGTCCCCTGTTGCCTAGATGACCGAACCGCAGACGAAGTTCGACGGCGCGACGTAGCTGCCGTTGAAGACCCCGGCGCCGGTGCAGATCTGGTACGTGTTGCTGGTCAGGCTCCACGCGTCGAAGGTGTGCGTGAGCGTCGATGCCTGGCCCTGGGTGAGGGTGGCCGGCGTGTGGTGCACGTCGCCGTTGTTGCCACGGATGTAGCACTGGACGATGGTCGCCTGGACGGTCTGGGTGGTCGCGGCGCTGCAGCTCACCTGCACGTCGGTGCCGGTGCCCACCTGCGGCACGCTCTGCGCATAGGCCAGACACGCCTGGGAGCGGTTGTGGCCGCAGTTACCGCCCACGCTGGCGCTGGCGAGCGCGGACGTGGGAGACGCGGCGACGGCAACGACGGCCGCTGTGGCAAGGCCGACGACGCCGAGACGCATGATCTTGTGCACATCTACCTCCGTGTCGGTGATGTACCGCTGGAGCGGCAACCGGGAACGAAGTCCGACGGAGGCTTGCGTGTGCATCAAAATTCCCCCCGTGGCCTTTCACCGGTACACATTCGCGTTGGGAAGTGCGGTTCCTGTTAGCACAACGAGAAGAGACGGGCGGAGTGACGTTGCCTTTCGACTCAGGGAACTGAAACGCGCGAACGTCCTAGGCCGCGCGGCGGCGGCGGTGGGCGAAGAGCCCCGCCGCCAGGGCACCCAGCGCGGCGAGCGGCACCGTCGCCGGGAGGCCGGTCGTCGGTATGCGGTCGGGCGCGTCGGGGCCCTTCGGCTCCGTCGGCGTCTTCGGCTCGGTCGGCGTCTGCGGCGGCCGCGCGATCAGGCCGGTGAGCGGCAAGGAGTACGCGCCGCGGCCGAACGACGCGGCGTACAGCGCGTGCGTCTTCGCCTGGTACGCGAGGTCCCAGACCGGCGTCATCGGCATGCCGGCGCCGACGGCGTACCAGTTCTTGCCGAGGTTCTTGGACACGGCGGGCGTCCAGAACACGCCCACGTCGGTCGCCACGAACAGGTCGTCGCCGATCGGCAGCACCTTGTTGACGGGCGACTGCGGCAGGTCGCCGCTGATGTCGTCCCACGACACGCCCTTGTCGGTGCTGCGGAACACCGTCGAGCGGTCCTCGCCCCAGCGGAAGCCGGAGAACGTGACGTACGCGACGTCGGGGTTGCGCAGGTCGATGGCGCTGCTCGTGACGTAGTGCTTGGGCAGGTCGGGGTCCTGGCTCTCGGTCCACGACGTGACCTGCGCGGCGTTGTCGTGGGAGTACCAGACATGGCCGTCGTCGGTGCCCGCGAGCAGGAACCCGGTGTCGGCGTTGGTGACCGCGAGCGTGGAGACGGTGTTGTAGTTGCGGAACAGCGGGTTGGTCTCGGTGCTGCCCTGCTCGCCGTCGGTGAGGTCGAGGCTGATCGGCTCCCAGTCCTGTCCGTCGTTGGTGGAGCGGTGCACGATGTACGACGCCGTGTAGACGGTGCTCGGGTTGCCCGGCTCGAACTCGATCGGCGTCAGCCAGTTCTTCCGCTCGCCGATGATCTGCGTGTCGAAGCCCGACTTGGTGTTGCCGCCGTTGTTGCTGACCATGCAGGCGCCGTACTGGCTGCAGCCGTAGACGATCTCGTCGTTCTCCGGGTTGATGCGCATCTCGGTGCCGTCGCCGCCGGTGATGTCGTTCCACGACTCGGGGTCGACCTCGCCGTCGGCGTCCCACGAGCGGACGCCGCCGTTGTCCTGGAGGCCGCCGACGATCCGCTGCGGGCGCTGCTGCGAGACGTCGATGGAGAACAGCTGGTTCCACGGCATGTAGACGCCGTGCTCCCAGTTCTGGCCGTTGTCCTCGGAGATGTACATGCCGCCGTCGTTGCCGAGGTAGACGCGGTCCTCGACGTTCGGGTCCCACGCCATGCCGTGCTGGTCCGCGTGCATGCCGCCGGGCGCGCTGAAGCTCTGGCCGCCGTTGGTCGAACGCGAGAGGTTGACGCCCGTCGCGAACACGTGCTGCGGGTCCTTGGGGTCGACGTAGACGCGGCCGAACCACCAGGCGTAGACGAAGCCGCCCGTCGCCAGCGACGCGGACGGCGGCTGCGCGACCCACGTGTCGCCGCCGTCGGACGACGAGTAGAAGCCCGCGGTCGCGCCGAGCAGCGTCGAGGACAGGACGTAGACGATGCCGCCGGGGGCCGTGGCGACGCCGAGGCGGCCGATGGCGGTGTTGTTGGGCCCGAAGTGCTGGATGCCGATCGTCTCCCAGGTGCCACCGCCGTCCTCGGAGCGGTAGAGGGCCGTGCCGGGGCCGGTGTAGTCGCGCTTGTCGGGGCGGCGCAGGCGGTCCCACGCGGCGGCGTAGATGACCTGGCCGTCGGAGTCGGGCGCGATCGCGACGTCGACGATGCCGGTCGTGGCGTTGGGCGCGTCGAGGGAGACCTCCCACGTGTCGCCGCCGTCGTTGCTGACGTAGAGCCCGCGCTCGGGACCCTCCGTGAACAGCGGACCGGTCGCCGCCACCCAGATCCGCTGGGGGTTCGACGGGTCGACGACGATACGGCCTATGCGCTCCGTGCCGGCGAGGCCGACGTTCTGCCAGGTCTTGCCCTCGTCCTTCGAGCGGTAGACGCCGTCGCCGCCGTACGTCAGCGAGCCGCCGCCGGGACCCGCCTCGCCGGTGCCTGCGTAGAGGGTGCCGTCGGGCGCGACCGCCAGGGCGCCGATCGTCTGGACGTAGTCGTCGGGCCAGACCGACGTGTACGTCATGCCGGCGTCGGTCGAGTGCCAGACGCCGCCGGTGGCCGTGGCGACGTAGATGGCATTCTCGCGGAGCGGGTCGATGACGACGTCGAGCACGCGGCCGCCGATGTGCTGCGGTCCGTGCAGCTCCCACTGCGGGTCCACGGCCTGGGGCTGCGCGGCCTTGGTACGGGCCATCGTGGCGCGGGCCTGCCTGCGGGCCTTCGCGTACGCCCCGGGAGGCACGACACCCGTCTTGCCGGCGGTACGCAGCAGCGCGGCGTCGCCGGGGACCGGCTGGTCGCCGAGCTCGCCGAGCGTCGGGATGCTGTACGCGCGCTGCGGGAGCGCCTGCTGCGTCGCCTGCGTACGGCTCGGGGCCGGGGCGGTCACGGCGAGCGCGAGAGCGGTCAGGGCGGCGGCTGCGGGCAGCAGCGTGCGCGCACGGGTCACAACGGGGCTCCTGACGCGAGGGGGCTCTACTCCCCCTCCTTCGCCCGGAACGTCCCGTTTCCTCCCTGTGCGGAGGGTGGCGCGGGAGCCCGGTTTTCGTGATCTTGGCAACGTTTGCGCGCGCCGGGCTACACGAACGTTGCCAAGATCACGATTTTCGCGCTGGTCTACTCCGCGGGCGCGGCGGCGAAGCGCCACTCAGGCGGGGTCAGGTCCTCGTAGTCGGCAGCCGGCGCGGCGCCGTCCGGCGCGGCCTCCGCGGCGGGCTCCGGAGCCGGCGGCGGGTCGGCGACCGGCTCGGCCACGGCGTCGGCCACCGGCTCGGCCGGCGCCTCCACCGGCTCCTCGGCCGGGGCGCCGTTCGACTCGGCCTTCTCCGGCTTGGGGCCGCGCTTGGCCACCTGGGCCGGCGTCGGCGCGCCCTTCTGCTTGCCGCCCGTCGGGAACTCGCGGACGACCTTCACCCCGCGCCCGTTGCACTCCGGGCACTGCTCGGTGAACGCCTCGAACAGACCCTGCGAGATCCGCTTGCGCGTCATCTGCAGCAGGCCCAGCGAGGTGAGCTCGGCGACCTGGTGCTTGGTGCGGTCGCGGCCGAGGCACTCCTTGAGACGCCGCGTCACGAGCTCGCGGTTGCTCTCGAGGATCATGTCGATGAAGTCGACGACGATGATCCCGCCGATGTCGCGCAGCCTGAGCTGGCGGACGATCTCCTCGGCGGCCTCGAGGTTGTTCTTGGTGACGGTCTCCTCGAGGTTGCCGCCCTTGCCGGTGAACTTGCCGGTGTTGACGTCGACGACCGTCATGGCCTCCGTACGGTCGATCACCAGCGACCCACCGGACGGCAGCGAGACCTTGCGGTCCAGCGCCTTCGCGATCTGCTCGTCGACGCGGTACGCCTCGAAGATCGCCTTGTTGCCGCTGTGGCGTTCGAGCTTGGGGAGGAGGTCGGGGGCGAGCGTCGAGAGGTACCCCTCGATGAGCTCGAAGTCCTCGTCGCCCTCGACGATGAGCTTGGCGAAGTCCTCGTTGAAGTTGTCGCGGACGACGCGGATGACGAGATCGGGCTCGCCGTGCAGGAGCGCGGGAGCGGTCTCCTTCTTGGCCTTCTTCTCGATGACCTCCCACTGCGCCTGGAGGCGGCGCAGGTCGGCGGTGAGGTCCTCCTCGCTGGCGCCCTCGGCGGCGGTGCGGATGATGACGCCCGCGCCCTCCGGCTTGAGCGCCTTGAGCAGCGTCTTGAGCCGCGCGCGCTCGGTGTCGGGCAGCTTGCGCGAGATGCCTGTCATGGACTGCTCGGGGACGTACACCATGTAGCGGCCCGGCAGCGAGACCTGGGACGTGAGCCGCGCGCCCTTGTGGCCGATCGGGTCCTTGGTGACCTGGACGACGACCTGCTGGCCGCTCTTCAGCGCCTGCTCGATGCGCGGCGGGCGGCCCTCCAGCGCGGAGGCGTCGTAGTTGACCTCGCCGGCGTAGAGGACGGCGTTGCGGCCCTTGCCGATGTCGACGAACGCCGCCTCCATCGACGGCAGGACGTTCTGGACGCGGCCGAGGTAGACGTTGCCGGCGTACGACGTCGCGCTGGCCCGCGTGACGTAGTGCTCGACGAGGATGTCGTCCTCGAGCACGGCGATCTGGGTGGTGTCGCCGTCCTGGCGTACGAGCATGACGCGCTCGACCGACTCGCGGCGGGCGAGGAACTCCGCCTCCGACACGATCGGCGGACGCCGCCTGCTCTGGTCGCGGCCGTCGCGGCGGCGCTGGCGCTTGGCCTCCAGGCGCGTGGAGCCGCGGACGCCCTGGATCTCGGAGTTGGGCTCCTTCGGCTGGCGCGGCTCGCGGGGCGCGCGGACCTTGACCACCGTCGGTACGCCGTCCTCGACGACGGTCTCCACGGCCTCGCCGCTCCCCCTGCGGCGGCGCCGGCGGCGGCGGGTGCCGGACGGCGTGTCGCCGTCCTCGCCCTCCTCGCCCTCGGCGGGCGCCTCGGCCTGCTCCGCAGCGGCTTCCTGGGGCTCGTCGCCCTCGGCGGCACCCTCCTCGCCCGTACGTCCCTTGCCCCTGCCGCGACGGCCGCGGCGGCGGCGCTTGCGCGGCCCGCCCTCACCGTCCTCGCCCTCGGCGGGCTCCTCCTCGGCAGCCTCGGCCGCGGCGGGCTCCTCCTCCGTGGTGGCCGGCTGGTCCTTCGGGTCGAGCACGATGCGCGGCTTGCGCTGGCGGGGGGCGCGCGCGGGCGGCGCGACGGCCTCCTCCTCGTCCTCCTCGGCGACCGGGTCGGCCTCGGGGACGACCGGCGCCTGGAACATGACGACCGGAGGCGGCGGCGTACGGCGGCGGCGGCCGCCGGTCTCGGCCGGAGCCTCGGTCTCGTCGCCGGCGGGCGCCTCGGCGGGCGCGGCGGCCTTGCGGGCGCGGGTCCGCTTCGCGGGGGCCGCGGGGGCGTCGCCCTCAGGGGTCTCGGCGGCCGGCTCGGCGGGCGGTGCGGCCTTGCGGGCGCGGGTGCGCTTGGCGGGCGCGGCGGGTGCGCCCTCCAGGGCGGCCTCCGCGAGCGCGCCCTCCCCCACCGACTCGGCGGGTACGGCGGGAGCCGCGGCCTTGCGCGGCGCGCGCTTGCGGGCCGGCTTGGCGGGGGCGGGTGTCTCGGTGGTGCTGTAGTCGTCGGCCATGCCGAACGTTCCTCCGACACGTCCCGGGCGCGGATCGCGCCGCACAGAACGTGCTTCCTGTGTCGAGCCGGTGGCGTACCACCGGAAGCCTGGTCGCCCTAGTGGGCGTCCGCGACGGCGTCGGCACCCGCCGCGCGGTCAGGCGCCAGCGGATCGGCCAGGTGGCCGGCCTCGTCGAGCAGCCCTTGGGCCGATCGCGTCGCCTCTGGTGGGGCGGGCAGATCGAGCCCCGCGACTGCGCGAAGCCCCGACAGAACGTCGTCGGGCCGTACGGCGGGTGTGGTGTGCCGCACGACGAGGCTGAGTATCGCACACGCAGGTTCGAGGTCCGACGCCCGTACCTCGGCGTGTCGGACGGCGGCCCTGGCGTCGATGCGCCGCGTGCCGTCCTTCGTCTTCCGATCGACCTCCACGGACTCCGCCGCGAGGAACGCCTGGAGCGCGCTCGCGGCGACGTCCACCGGCACGCCCGGCAGCCGCACGTCCCACGCCGAGCCGTCGATCCGGTCGGGCAGCGAGCCCGTACGAGCCTCCACGCACTCCACGACGTCGAGCCCCGGCGGCAGCGAGTCGTCGACCGCCTTCGCGAACGCCTCCGGGTCGACCCGCTCGGCGAGCGACACCTCGACGTACTCGGCCTCGCTGGCCGCGCCCGTGGGCGCCGCGCCCACGTAGCTGATCTTGGGGTGCGGCGAGAACCCGGCGCTGAACGCCACCGGCGCGCCCGCGCGACGGAGGGCGCGTTCGAGCGCGCGGGCGAAGTCGCGGTGGCTGATGAACCGCAGCCGCCCGCGCTTGGCGTACCGGATGCGGACCTTCTGCACCACGGGAGGTGGCGGAGGCCCTTCGGGTACGCGCTGCTTGCCCACGCGGCGGATCGTACGCAGGAGGCCCGCGCGGAGGCGTCGAAGTCAGGTTCACGACGACGCACGGGGGACACCATGACGACGTTCGAACGGCTGCTCGCCGAGATGCCGCGCATCGCGCAGGCGGTCAACGGCTTCCACGACCCGGTCGCGGCGCATCGCGCGCTCGACGCGCTCCTCGCCTCCCTCGGCGTGACCGAGGTCGCGCTGCCGTACGACACCGACGAGACCGCCGGCCCCGGCTACCCGCTCGGGACGATGGCGACGCTGCCGGCGCGGGCCGACGCCACCGGCTGAACCGCTACGCGGGCGAGAGCGGCAGCAGCGTACGGCCGGTCGGGCCGATCTGGATGGACGTGTTCATGCCGGGGCAGACGCCGCAGTCGTAGCACGGGTTCCAGCGGCAGTCCTCGACCTCGACCGCGGTCAGCGCCTCCTGCCAGTCGGCCCAGAGCCAGTCCTTCTCCAGGCCCGAGTCGAGGTGGTCCCACGGGAGCACCTCGGTCTCGCCGCGCTCGCGCGTCGTGTACCAGTCCACGTCGATCCCGGCATCGACAGCGCACGCCATCCACCGGTCGTACGAGAAGTGCTCGCTCCACCCGTCGAACCGGCCGCCGTCCTCCCAGACCTTCCTGATCACGGCACCCACTCGGCGGTCGCCGCGGGACAGCAGCCCCTCGACGATGCCGGGCTTGCCGTCGTGGTAGCGGAACCCGATCGAACGACCCAGCGACCGGTCGGCGTTGATGGCGTCGCGCAGCAGGCGGAGACGCCGGTCGGTCGTCTCCGCGTCGAGCTGCGCCGCCCACTGGAACGGCGTGTGGGGCTTCGGCACGAACCCGCCGATCGAGACCGTGCAGCGCACGTCCCGCTGCCCCGTCGCCGCGCGCCCCGCGCGGATGACCTCGTGGGCCAGCTCGGCGATCTCCAGCACGTCCTCGTCGGTCTCCGTGGGGAGCCCGCACATGAAGTACAGCTTCACCTGCCGCCAGCCCGCGGTGTACGCCGTGGTGACGGTGCGGATCAGGTCTTCCTTGGTGACGGTCTTGTTGATGACGCGCCGCAGCCGCTCCGACCCGCCCTCGGGGGCGAATGTCAGCCCGGCCCTGCGGCCGTTGCGGGTGAGCTCGTTCGCGAGGTCGATGTTGAACGCGTCCACGCGCGTGCTCGGGAGGGACAGGGACGTCTGCGAGCCCTCGTACCTGTCGGCGAGGCCCTTCGCGATCGGGCCGATCTCGGAGTGGTCGGCGCTCGACAGCGAGAGCAGCCCGACCTCCTCGTAGCCGGTCGCGGCGAGACCGCGCTCGACCATCTCGCCGATGCCCGTGATCGACCGCTCGCGGACGGGCCGCGTGATCATCCCCGCCTGGCAGAACCGGCAGCCGCGCGTGCAGCCGCGGAAGATCTCGACGCTCATCCGCTCGTGCACGGTCTCGGCCAGCGGGACGAGCGGCTGCTTCGGGTACGGCCACTCGTCGAGGTCCATCACGGTCCGCTTCGCCACGCGGAACGGCACGCCGGCCCGGTTGGGGTGGATCCGCTTGATGCGCCCGTCGGGGAGGTACTCGACGTCGTAGAAGCGCGGGACGTACACCCCGGTGACCTCGGTCGCGAGGCGGTACAGCAGGTCCTCGCGGGATCCGCCACTCGCCTTCCACGACCGCACGACCACGGTCATCTCGAGAACGGCCTGCTCGCCGTCGCCGAGCACCGCGCAGTCCACGAAGTCCGCGATCGGCTCCGGGTTGAACGCCGCGTGCCCCCCCGCCACGACCACCGGGTCGTCGAGCCCGCGGTCGGCCGCGAGCAGCGGGATGCCGGCGAGGTCGAGGGCGTTGAGCAGATTCGTGTAGCCGAGCTCGGTGGAGAACGACACCCCGAGCAGGTCGAACGCCTTCACCGGACGGTGCGCGTCGACCGTGAACTGCGGGACGCCGTGCTCGCGCATGAGCGCTTCGAGGTCGGGCCACACGGAGTACGTGCGCTCGGCGAGCACCCCGGGCAGCTCGTTGAGCACCTCGTACAGGATCATGACGCCCTGGTTGGGCAGGCCGACCTCGTACGCGTCGGGGTACATGAGGCACCACCGGACGTCGGCGGCGTCCCAGTCCTTGAGCTGCGCGTTGAGCTCGCCGCCGACGTACTGGACGGGCTTCTGGACGCGCGGTAGCAACGGCTCGAGCCGGGGGAAGAGTGATTCCATGACAGGACCAGCGTAGTCGAGGGCGAACGCCTCCCGGCATGACGATGCGACTTCCGATCCTGGCCGCCGCGGCAGCACTGGCCTTCGCCGCGCCGTCCGCCGCTACCGCCGCAGGCTCGGCCGGAGCCTGCGTCGTCTCCGGCACGACGGTCTGTACCGGTGGTTGCCAGCAGGGATGGGAGGTGCGGGTCGTCGTGATCTCGGGCCACGCGCGCGCCTCCTGCGGCACGGGGACGACGTCCTGGTGCGCCGGCGCGGGATGCACCCGGGCGTCACTGACCACGTCGGGCGGCTCGCTCCGCTGCGAGGTCGACCCGCCGTCCACGGCGATCTGCCTCACCTACCCGACCGCACTCGGTTAGGGAATCAGCGGCACCGGCCTCCCTCGTCGGCTCGCGAGTGATTCCATGAGGTGACCAGCCCGCCGTCCACGAGGGAACCCGATGACCGCCCGCCTGAGCGCCGTCGCCCTGCTCCTCGCGTCTGCCGCCTGCGGTGGGAACGACCCCACGCCGGCCGCCTCGTCCGCGCCGCCCACCACCGCCCCCGCGACGACCCCGGCACCCACGACGACCACGTCGGCCACGGCCCCGCCGGCCGACGCGACCGCGGGCGACATGGACGGCGACCGCAAGCCCGACACCGTGACGATCGTCGAGTCCGGGAAGGACCGGACGGCCTCGACGTGGCGCTGGGGCCTACGCGTCGCGCTGACCGGCGGCGGCACCAAGACGCTGTGGAACGACTACGGCGTCGAGTCCCAGGAGGGGCAGTCCGTCACCGGCTTCGCCGACCTCGACGAGGACGGGAGGCTGGAGGTCGTCGTCCAGGCCGGGTCGACGGCGACGTCGGCGGGCCAGGTGATCGCCACGCTGGTCGACGGCGAGCTGGTCTGGCTGACGCTCCGCGGCGAGCGCTTCACTGTCGAAGAGTCGGAGGTGCCCGAGGAGCGCGGCTTCGGCTGCGCGGACGTGGTGCCGGGCAGCCCTGGCCGCGAGCTCGTGGTCATCACGATCGACGAGACCGCGACCGAGCACCAGGGCGCCCGTGAGGCGTACGCGCTGCGCCGCGGCGAGCTCACGAGGGTCGGCAGGGACACCGCGACGTGGGCCGCGGCGGAGACGCCCCCGACCGGCTACGTCCTGGACCGCTGCGGCCTCGGCGTCGACTGACCGTGTACGGCACCCTGCGATCGGTGCGTCTCGTTCCGGCGGCCCTCGTCCTCGCGCTCACCGCCTGCTCCGACGGCGTCTCGCCGCCCGACGCCTGACGGCCTCGCCCGCACCGGCGACCGCGGCGCCGGCGACGACCCGCTCCGGCCCGACGCCCTCGCCGAGCCGCGCCGTGACGATCGACGCCGCGGGCAGGCTGCGCGGCGATCTCGACGACAAGGCGGACGTGGTCGGCTGCGGGGACATCGAGGCGCACGCACAACCTTCCTGACCGCTCGCGCGTCCAACGCGCATGACGGTCACGATGGCTGCCGTGGACGACCTCGCGGCGCTGTACGCCGCGCACTACGGCTCCCTCGTACGCCTCGCCGCATTGCTGCTCGACGACACGGCGGGGTGCGAGGACGTGGTGCAGGACGCGTACGTCCGCGTCCACGGCCGGCGCATGGACGACCCGGACAAGGCGCTGGCGTACCTGCGGCAGACCGTCGTCAACCTGGCCCGCTCCACCCTGCGCCGCCGCCTCGTCGCGCGCCGCCTCACACCCAGGCCGGAGCGCACGGACGTCGAGGACGCGGCGTACGCCACCGTCGAGCGCGACGCGCTCGTCCAGGCGCTCCGCGCGCTGCCCCGCCGCGAACGCGAGGCCGTCGTGCTGCGCCACGTCGCCGACCTCACCGAGGTCCAGACGGCGAACGTCATGGGGTGCTCGGTCGGGTCGGTCAAGGGATACACCTCGCGCGGGCTGGCCAGGCTCGGCACTCACCTGAAGGAGCAGGCATGACCCCGGACGAGTTCCGCGAGCGGGCCGCGACCGCGGTCGAGCCGCTGCAGCCGAGCCCCGCGTCGTACGAGTGGCTGCGCGCCAACGTCGCGCGCCGCCGCGTCCGCACCCGCCTCGTGACCGCCGCCGCGGCGGCCGCGGTCGTCGGCCTCGCGGGCGCCGGGTACGCCGCCCTGCCGCACGGCGACAGCGCCGCCCGGCCGCACACCGGCGCGACGCAGCTCATGACCCGCGACACCGGCCCGACGGTCTCCCCGTCGCCGGAGCGGACCATGATCGGCCCGAAGCCGTACACCCGGCCGACCGTCGCCATGGACCTCGACGGCGACGGCAAGGTGGACACCGCGCGCATCGTCGAGGAGCCGGGCCGGTGGGGCGTCGAGGTCGAGCGTACGGAGCGCGGCAAGGCGACCGTGTGGATGCCGGGGCTCCTCGGCAGGTACGCGCACGCGATCGTCGCCAGCACCAACGTCGACGACGACTACCGGGCCGAGGTCGTGGTCGACGTCAGCGACGACCCGGCGCTCGAGGAGCTCGTCGTCCTCATCCCCGTCGGGATGCGGGACCTCGTCTGGCTGGCCGAGGCCGACGGCGCCGTCGCGATCCTCCGGCAGGGCACCGACGGCGAGGTCCGGCACTCGTACGGCTGCGCCGACGAGCGGGACGCCGGCCTCGGCCGCGTCGTGATCCGCCAGACCAAGCACGTCCGCGGCGACGCCCGCCACGTCTACACGGTCGTGAACGGGCGCCTCCGCTTCGTCCGCGACGTGCCGGGCACCGACCTGCCGCTGCCAGAGAGCAACTGCTCGGTCTGACGGGTCAGCGCGCGGCGTCCTCCAGCGGGATGTCGTAGCCGGCGGCACGGGCGTGGCCGGCGATGGCCTGGCCCGACCTCGGGTACGCGTGCTCCGGGTCGTGCGGCCACGGCGCCCGCCACTCGGCCCACGGCAGCACGACCTCCTCCCCGTCGCGCGTCACCGCGGCGAGAGCGCCACCGCCCCTGTGGCGCAGCGCCGCGACGTCGGCCCACGCGAGGTGCCGCGACGAGCGCACCCTGTGCACGGAGATGCCGCGCTCGTCGACGACGGTGCGGATCCGCAGGTACGTCACCAGCGCACCGAGGCCGAGGGGCACGCCGAGCAGCCACAGCGGGTGGTGCCGTGCCAGGTTCAGCGCGTTGACGACCAGTCCGGCGCTGACGACGTGCAGCACCCACGGCGCGCGCAGCGTCACGTCCGCGACGCCCGCCGCATCGCCACCAGCCCGGCCACCGTCGCGCCGGTGAGGCCGAGCGTCATGTCGCCGATCGTGTCGCGGTACGCCGTCACCGACTCCTCGGTTTTGAGGATGAACGCGCCGTACTCCCCGACCTCCCACACCAGCGCCGTCGTCGCGCCGAAGCCGACGCAGAGCCCGAGCGTCACCCACGGCCCGCAGCGCCGGGCGATAGGCAACCCGACGGCGAGCGTGAGCACCGCCCAGTTTCCGAGGTGGCACGCGTCGTCGAACCACGTGACCGAGTCGTACAGGTCGAGCGCGTTGCCCGCGAGGTCGACGACGAACGGCGCCACGAGCAGCGCGTCGGTGACGCCCGGGTAGTCGAAACGGCGCCCCCCCGCGAGCCAGACCAGCGGCACGATCGCGGCGGCCAGCGGGTAGAGCACGGCGCGCGCCGTCATCGCCTTGTCGGCGAACCGCTCCCAGTCGAGGTGCGTCAGCGCGAACAGCACCAGCGCGACGAGCACGACCTTCAACGCCACCGCGACGACGACCGACCTGCGCATGCCGGGGAGCGTACGCGGCGGTCCCGGCGCGGATCTCCGCCTGCTGTCCCGGCCACATCCGTTCTTTGAAGATCACCACGCTCGAGGGGGGCGGGCCGGCTGCAGAGAACGAGGGGGGACCGGGCTGGAGCGTACGCGGCGGTCCCGCCCCGAACGGGGACCGGGATCGCTCGCATCGCTGCCTCTCAGGAGCGATCTGCGAAACCCAGCCCTGCTGCGCCGAGCCCAGACGGCTCGCGACGGGCCGCGTTCCGCAGACCCCTCCTACGGCGTCGGGACCATCGACCCAGGCACCAGGGTCCAGCCCTTCGCCAGCTTGAGGATGTACGTCAGCTTCGTGCCTGCCAGCATGCCCGGCAGGATCTCGCCGTCCTCGTCGTACAGCACGATGTGCGTGAAGTTGCCCGCGCCCTCGCCGGTGGCGACGTTGACGGCCGAGCCGGAGTCGCCGTTGAGGCCGGCGCCGTACCAGGCGAACGCCTTGCCGTTGACCGCGTCCCACACCGGCGCGACGCCCGCGCGCGGCGTGCCGCCGGTGCCGACGACGAGGCCGTGGCCGAAGTGCTTGACGACGGTCGGCGCGGTCGACGTGTAGACGCCCGTCGGCCCGCCCCACACCGGCATGGTCGGGTTCATCCACGACGCGTACTGCGGGTAGATCGAGATCATCGCGAAGTCCTCGCCGACGCCGTTGTCGCGGCTCAGCACGAACTTGCCGATGTGGTAGAACCCCGGCGCGCCCTGGCCGGCCGGCGGCACGACGTACGCCGTCACGTCGGGGTACGCGCCGATGGCGTCCTTGGCGGCGCAGTGCCCGGCGGTGCCGAGGCCGTACGTGCTCCGCTTCTTGAAGACGAAGTTGGCCGTGCACCACGCGAAGCCGACCGGGTCGGTCGTGACGGTCACGAGCCACGTGCCGGGCCGGATGCCGGTCGAGGCCATGCCGACCGCCTGCGGCGCGGGGACGCCCGCGGGCAGCCGTACGCCCTGCCTGCCGGCCGCCATGACCCTGCGGTGGAACGCCGCGTCGTACCACGCGGGTCCGTCCGTGGACACCGGCACGGCCCAGCCGTCGCCGAAACGCTCGGCGCCGGGGACCGGCGGGCGCGTCGCGGCGGGCGCGGGCAAGGCGGTCAACGACAGCGCGCCGGCCGCGAGGGCCAGCGTCGCGCGGGCGAACACTGCTGGGCGCATGGCTCCGGCTCCTTCGGTCAGCCATCTGGTCGCCAGCCGTTATCCCCGCGACCCGGCGCCGGATGCCGAAATGTGCCGGTACGTCCCGCTTCTCTGACCCCGGGGTCAGTCCCAGGAGTTGGAACGCATCTTCACGTTGCAGAGCAGGCCGATGGCCATGAAGTTCGCGAACATCGCCGACCCGCCGTACGACACGAACGGCAGCGGCAGCCCCGTGACCGGCATGATCCCGAGCGTCATCCCGATGTTGACGAACGACTGGAACGCGAACCACGACACGACCCCCGCGGCCACCAGCGTCCCGAACATGTCGCCGGCGTTCACGGCTATTCGGGTGCCTCGCCAGAGCACGACGCCGAGCAGCAGCAGGATCGTGCCCGCGCCGACGAAGCCGAGCTCCTCCCCCGCCACCGTGAACACGAAGTCGGTCTGCTGCTCGGGGATGAACTCGCCGTTGGTCTGCGTCCCCTGGAACAGCCCCTTGCCGGTCACGCGTCCCGACCCGATCGCGATCTTGGCCTGGTTGACGTTGTAGCCGGTGTCGCGCGCGTCGGCCTCCGGGTTGGCGAACGACGTCAGCCGCGCCTCCTGGTAGTCCTCCAGCATGTGGAAGTGGAGGATCCCCCACCCCGACAGCACGCCGAGGATGACGAGCCCCGCGACCCAGCGCCGTGGCGCCCCGGACACCGCGAGCACGCCGAGGATCGTGAAGACGAACACCATCATCGTGCCGAGGTCGGGCTGCAGCATGATCAGCCCCATCGGCACCGCCGCCATCGCGAGGACGAGCAGCACGTCGCCGTCGCGCGGGTCTGCCTCGTTGTCGCGCTTCTCGCCGAGGATCATCGCCATGCCGACGACGAGCGCGACCTTCGCGAACTCCGACGGCTGCACCTGGAACCCGCCGCCGATGACGATCCACGACCGCGCGTTGTTGATGACCGACCCGAGCGGCGAGAGCACCGCGACGAGGCCGATGGTCGAGGCGATGTAGACGATCGGCGCGTACGCCCGCAGCATCCGGTAGTCGACGAGCGCCGCGATCGCGCCGAGCGCGAGGCCGATGAGGACGTTGAGGACGTGCCGCTTGAGGAACGCCCTCGGGTCGCCACCCGCCGCCTCCATCGCGGCCCTCGTAGCCGACCAGACGAGCACCGCGCCGATGCCCGACAGCGCGACCGCGCAGAACAGGACGACCCAGTCGAGGCGGCGCAGGGGCGACTCGCGGTGGAACGCCTTCTCGCGGAACGACTCGCGGTCGTTCAGCGCGACGGGCGAGACCCGCGGCGTCGACCAGTCGGCCTGCTGCTGCGCGCCGGTCACGCGTACGACCCCCGCCTGCGGTCGGTCTGGGCCGGCAGCGCGCGGGTGTCCGGCGGCGAGGACGGGCGCGTGCGCGCCGGCAGCCGCGGCTTGCGGATCGTGCCGTCGGCGGCGAAGCGCGGGAGGCCGTTCGGCGGCAGGCCCCCGGAGTACGCCGCCTTGTGGCCCTCGAGCCCGTAGATGCCGTCCCAGATCTGGCGTACGGCGGGCGCCGCGACGCTGCCACCGGTGCCGGCCTGCTCGACCATGACGACGACGGCGTACCGCGGGTCGCCTACCGGCCCGAACGACGCGAACCACGACGTGTCGTGCTTCCCCTGGACCTCGGCGGTGCCGGTCTTGCCGCCGATCGGGACGCTGCCGTACGGGTACCCGAGGAACGCCCCCCGCGCCGTGCCCTCCGTCGGCACGGCGGCGAGGGAGTTGCGGATGTAGTCGAGCGTGCGCGGCTGCACGGTCGGGTTGGGGCCCTTGGTCAGCTCGCGGACGACCTTCGGCTTGATCTCGCGGACGACCTTGCCGTCGGGGCCGACGACCGCCTTCGCGACGCGCGGCGAGTAGAGGGTGCCGCCGTTGGCGAGGGCGGCGTACGCCATCGCCATCTGCAGCGGCGTGACGAGGACGTCGCCCTGGCCGACGTAGTCGTTGGCGGCGGAGCCGAGGCGGTAACGCCAGCCCTCCTCGCAGTTCTCCCGCGCGATCGCCTGCTGGTACGGCGTCTGCGTCGGGTTGGTCATGAGCTTGCAGTAGTAGTCCTTGTTGGTCTCCCACGACTTGCGGATCGACGCGCGGTCGCGGATCAGCCCGCCGCGCTCGTCCGGGAGGTCGAGCCCGGTCGGGGTGCCGAACCCGAAGTCGCGCGCCATCTTCTGGAGGACCTCGCGCGGCTTCTTGTCCTGCTCGATGAGCGCCTGGTCGGCGTACCACTGGTCCATCGCGAACTGGTAGTAGACCGTGTCGCACGACTTCACCAGCGTCGTGTAGAGGCTGATCGGTCCCTCGCCGCGGCCCTCGAAGTTGCTCTTCGACGAGTTGCCGACCTTCAGCGCGCCGGGGCAGTTGAAGATGCCGCCGAGCGGCGCGTTGCCCGCCTCGACCGCCGCCGCCGTCGACACCAGCTTGAACGTCGAGCCCGGCGCGAACAGGCCCTGCACCGCGCGCGAGACCAGCGGGTCGTTCGCCTTCTCGCCGAACAGGCGCGTGAACTCCTTCTGCGGGATCCGCGTCTGGAACCGCGCCGGGTCGAACGTCGGGCTGCTCGCCAGCGCGACGAGCCGCCCGGTCTTCACGTCGACCACGACCGCGGCGCCGCTGGGGGCCTTGCGGACGCCGTTCTTGTCGGGGGTCCTGCGCGCGAACGCCATCCAGTCGTCGAGCGCCTTCTCCGCGGAGCGCTGCACGACGAGGTCGAGCGAGAGGACGAGGTCGTTGCCGGGCACGGGCTCGCGGGTGTCGAGGACGCCGGTGACGCGGCCCTTGCTGTTGACCGCGACCGTCTGGAGGCCGGCCACGCCCTTGAGGTCGCGGTCGTACACCTCCTCGACGCCGCCCCGGCCGACGAGGTCGCTGGGGTCGTACCCCTTCTTGTACTTGCCCTTGCCGATCTCGTCGGCGTTGATGCGGCCGAGGTAGCCGAAGACGTGCGAGGCGAGGTCCTTGTGCGGGTACGAGCGGACCGCGACCGCCTTCGCCTCGATCCCGGGGAAGTCCTCGCGGTGCTCCATGATCTTGTACGCGACCTCCGGCGGCACGTCCTGCGCGACCGGCACCGGCTGGAGCGGGGAGCCGTTGTTGCAGACCGTGATGCCCTTCTCGCGCCGCTCCTTCGTGGACGGGCAGGGCTCGACCTCGTGCTTGAGCTGCGTGACCGGCACCTTGATCAGCTTGGAGAGCCGCTTGAGGACCGCGAGGCCGCCGTCCTCCTGCTTGAGCAGCTCCGCGTAGCTCGCGCTGACGACGAGGCTGGTGCGGTTGGTGACGAGCGGGCGGCCCATGTCGTCGAGGATCCGGCCGCGCGTGGCGCGCTCGGCGATCGTGCCGCGGCCGTTGTTGGCGGCGATGGTCTCGTACTGCTCGCCCGCCATGACCTGGAGGTACCAGAGCCGCGCGAACAGCGTCCCGAACAGGCTCAGCACCAGCAGCTGCAGCACCGCGAGGCGGAGGCGGGAACGGTGGCTCATGAGGTGGCGGGGCCTCCACGCAACGCCGTGACGGCGGCGAACACGAACGGTGTCAGCACCACATCGTAGAAGGACGTCAAGAGCAGCGACCGTACGACGGGGTCCTCGTCGATCCGCGGGTCGCCGACCAGCGCGCCGATGCCGGCGTACGCCATCACCGCCACCGCCGTCATGGCGCCCACGACGAGCATCGGGGTGAACGTCGAGAGCCGGTCGAAGTAGGAGCGGATGACGCCGGAGGCGTAGCCGACGACGCAGAGGATGAGCGCGAGCAGGCCGAGCGTGTGGCTGCCGAGCAGGTCCTCGACCAGCCCGATCCCGAAGCCCGCGCCCATGCCCGCGCCGGGGCCGTCGGCGAGCGCGAAGCAGACGACCGTGACCAGCACGAGGTCCGGCTTGGCGCCGAGGAACGACAGCCGCGCGACGACCGTGACCTGCAGCAGCAGAGCGGTGAACAGGCTCAGCACCAGCACCGCCACCCGGTTAGCGGGCATGCGCCGCCCCCCGACCATTGCGCAACCCGGTTGCGTTTTGCGTCTTCTCCCCGCACGGGGCGCAACCCGGTTGCGTACGTGGCGGGGTCACGGGGTCCTCGACGGGGACGGGGGGCCGAACGTGCGCGGCGGCGTGCTCGGCGACGGGCTCGCGCTCGGCATGACGCACGGCGTACCGCTCGGGGTCGGCGACGGCGACGGCGACGGGGTCGCGGTCGGGCAGGCCGGCGGCGTCGGCGACGGCGTAGGGGTGGGCGACGGCGGGGCGGTGAGGAGGACGGCGTTGCGCGGGTCCTTGCGCGGCGGCTGCACGACCACCGCGACGACGTCGAGCGCCGTGAAGCGCACGAACGGCTTCACCGTCACCGTCCGCGTGAGCACCGAACGCTCCCTGCTCACGCTCTCCACGACGCCGATCGGCACGCCGGCGACGATGCCGCCCTGGACGCCCTGGCTGACGATCGCCTCGCCCTTGGTGACCTTCGCGGTCGGTTCGAGGAGCTGCATCTCCATCGGCTTGACGCCGTTGCCGGTGACCGGGCCGCTGGTGCCGTGCGCGGCGAGCCGGCCGACGACCGTGAACTCCGGGTCCGCCGCGAGCAGCACCTGCGCCGTGAACGGCGCCACCTCGATGACCTTCCCCACGAGCCCGTCGGCGTTGACGACGGTCTGGTCGTTCTTGATGCCGTCGCGCGAGCCGCAGTCGACGGTCGCGGTCCACTCGAAGTTGTCGGCGCCGACGGCGACCACGCGGCAGCGGACGGTCTTGTAGCCGCCGCGGGTGGTGAGGCCGTTGAGGCGGCGCAGCTCGTCGTTCTCGCGGCGCAGGTCGTCGACCTGGTGCAGCTGGTTCTTGAGGTCGGCGTTCTCCGCCTGGAGGTCCTTGACCTCGTCGTTGAGGCCGCCGAGGTCGCCGAGGGTCGCGAGGGCGTTGCCGATGGGGCGTACGACCCCCGTCACCGCCCGCTGCACGGGCCCGAAGACCGTCGCCGCCGCGGAACGCAGCCCGCGCAGCGCGGTGCCGTCCCCTGCCCGGTAGTCGATCGTGATGAGCGTGAACGACGTGAGGATGAGCAGGGCGAGGACGACCCGCGTACGGCGCGAGTCCCGATACATCTACGCCGTACCTCCTGACCCACCGGCCTGCTGCGCGACGCCCAGCGCGGCGCCTCGCCGCGTTGTCGTCGTCGCCGGCAGCACCACTGCCGGCTCCTCCTTCGCCTTGCGATCCACCGCCCTGACCGCCGCTCGCGACGGCCATGGGCCAGGACGCACGGCGACTAGTGGCGCGGCGAGGAGATCAGGACCTGGCGCAGCGCCTCGAACTCCTCGACGCACTTGCCGGACCCCATGGCCACCGAGTGGAGGGGGTTGTCGGTGATGTGGATCGGCATGCCGGTCTCGTGCTTCAGCCGCTCGTCGAGGCCCTTGAGCAGCGCGCCGCCGCCGGTGAGCACGATGCCGCGGTCCATGACGTCGCCGGAGAGCTCCGGCGGGCACTTGTCGAGCGTCGTCTTGACGGCGTCGACGATGGCGTTGACCGGCTCCTCGATGGCCTTGCGGATCTCCTCGGCGCTGACGACGATCGTCTTCGGCAGGCCGGAGACGAGGTCGCGGCCGCGGATCTCCGCGTGCGGCTCGTCCGGCGCGGGGAACGCCGAGCCGATCGCCATCTTGATCTCTTCCGCGGTGCGCTCGCCCAGCATGAGCGAGTACTCCTTCTTCACGTAGCTGATGATCGAGGAGTCCAGCTCGTCGCCGCCGACGCGGATCGACTGGCTGGTCACGATGCCGCCGAGGGAGATGACCGCGACCTCGGTGGTGCCGCCGCCGATGTCGACGACCATGTTGCCGGTGGGCTCGTGCACGGGGAGCCCGGCGCCGATCGCGGCGGCCATCGGCTCCTCGATGATGTAGACCTTGCGCGCGCCCGCCTGGTAGCCGGCCTGCTCGACGGCCCGCTGCTCCACACCGGTGATGCCCGACGGCACGCAGACGACGACCCGCGGCTTGGCGAAGTGGCGCCTGCGGTGCACCTTCTGGATGAAGTAGCGCAGCATCCGCTCGGTCGTCTCGAAGTCGGCGATGACGCCGTCCTTGAGGGGCCGGATCGCCACGATGTTGCCAGGCGTACGGCCGATCATCCGCTTCGCCTCGGTACCGACGGCGAGGATGCCCTTGTTGTTCGTGTTGATCGCGACGACGGACGGCTCGTTGAGGACGATGCCGCGGCCGCGGACGTAGACGAGGGTGTTCGCGGTGCCGAGGTCGACGGCCATGTCTCGACCGAGGAACGACAAGCTGCTGGCTGCCATGGAGAAAAAAGGACCTTCCAGGGGGAACGCGGCGAGCGCCGACCCGGGGATCGTAACCGAGGCTGTCGACTTACCGGTAATGCGGACAAGCCGGGTCTTCGAGTCGTAACGTCGCACGCATGAGCGACTACGAGGAGTTGCGCGCGGAGATCGCCGCGCTGCGTGCCCAGGTCAGCGCGCTGGCCGGCAGGAACGGCGTTGCGGCGCCCGCCGAGGACGAGGACGAGGCGGTGAGCCGCCGCGGCCTCCTCGGCAAGCTGGCCGGCGCCGCCGTAGCGGGGGCCGGGCTGTCGATGCTCGGCGCCGCGCCCGCGGAGGCCACCGCCGGCTACATGCGCTTCGGCGAGACCAACGACGCCGGCGCCGACCAGACGACCCTCAAGTCGTCGAACACCGGCACCACGCTCGACGTGTGGCAGCAGGGCACCGGCATCTGCCTCGGCGCCGACATCACGCACACCACGTCGACCAACCCGGTGTTCTGGGCCCGGCACAACGGCTACGGCAACGTCATCGACGCCGCCGTCCTCAACTCCAGCAGCCAGGCGGCGTGCATCTCGGGCTGGTCCAGCATCGGCACCGGCGTCGTGGGCACCGGCTACAACGGCGTGCGCGGCGAGTCCACCAACGGGATCGGCGTGCACGCCACCGACGCCGCCGGCGGCCGCGGCCTGAGCGCGTACAGCAACACCGGCGACGCGATCACCGGCTACAGCAACGGCGGCTACGGCGCGTGGCTGACCGGCGCGAAGGCACCGTTGAAGCTGGAGCCGCACGGCAGCGACGGGCCGCCCCTGGGCGGCAGCCACGCGCGCGGCGAGGTCATGGTCGACGTCAACGGCACCGTCTGGGTCTGCCTCACCGGCGGCAGCCCGGGCACCTGGGTCCGTCCGGGCTTCAACCCGCTCGTCAAGCGCCTCGTCTCCTCGGGCACGACGACCGGCTCGTACGCCGCCGCGCAGAAGAAGGACGTCACCGCCACCGGCGTCCCCGCGGGCGTCACGGCCGTCGCGCTGAACATCACCGCCACGTCCACCGGCAGCGGCTCGGTGACCGTGTACCCGTACGGCGCCGCGCGGCCCGGCGTCGCGCACCTCGCGGTCAACCCGCAGTACCGCTGGACCGGCTTCGCGATCGTCCAGCTCGGCGCGGGCAACAAGTTCTCGGTCTACAACTCGTCCGGCACGACCAAGATGTCGATCGACCTGGCCGGGTTCTTCGCCTAGAGGCTCGGGAAGAAGATCCCGATCTCGCGCTGGGCCGACTCGGGCGAGTCCGAGCCGTGGACGAGGTTCTGGCCGATCTCGAGCGCGTAGTCGCCGCGCAGGCTGCCCGGCGCCGACTTCACGGGGTCGGTGACACCCATGAGCGTGCGGACTGCCTCGACCGCGCGCGGCCCCTCGACGACCAGCGCCACCAGCGGACCGCCGGTGATGAACTCGACGAGCTCGCCGAAGAACGGCCGCTCGCGGTGCTCGCCGTAGTGCTCCTCGGCGGTCTCGCGGGCGAGCGTACGCAGCTCGAGCGCGACGAGCGTGAGGCCCTTGCGCTCCAGGCGCGTCACCACCTCGCCGACGAGGCCGCGGCGTACGCCGTCGGGCTTGACCAGGACAAGAGTGCGTTCAGACATGGGGCCGGACTCTAGCTGGTCCCGCGGTTACTGGTGAGTAGCGACAAGCGCCGAGCAGGAACTGGTGAACGACGACGTCGCTACTCACCAGTAACTTCCGCCCCGCACGGCGCTGCGCGCGGCGGCAGCCGGGGGGTCAGGTGACGAGGAGGGTGCGGGCGGCGCCGACGGTGTAGAGCGAGCCCGTCACCACGACGCCGGCGCCGTCGCCGGCCTCGTCGGCCAGTCCCACCGCGGCGTCGATCGCGTCGAGCAGCGACGGCTCCACGACGACACGGTCGGCGCCGAACACGTCGACCGCCAGCCGCGCCAGCTCGTCCGCCGGCAGCGCGCGCGGCGACGCGACGGCCGTCACGACGACGTCGTGCAGCACCGGCTCCAGCAGCGTCAGCATCGCGCGTGCGTCCTTGTCGGCCAGCACGCCGACGACCCCGACCAGCCGGTCGAACGCGAACGCCTCGTCCAGCGCCGCCACCAGCGCCTCGACGCCGGAAGGGTTGTGCGCGCCGTCGAGGACGACGGTCGGCGAGCGGCGTACGACCTCCAGCCGCCCCGGCGAGTCCGCCAGCGCGAAGCCCGCCCGTACGCCCTCCAGATCGAGAGCGCGAGCACCACCCCCGAGGAACGCCTCCACCGCGGCCAGCGCGCAGGCCGCGTTGGACGCCTGGTGCGCGCCGTGCAGCGGCACGAACACGTCCTCGTACGTCCCCCCGAGACCCTCGATGGTCAGGAGCTGCCCACCGAGCGCGACCGCGCGCGACGTGACGCCGAAGTGCATGCCCTCGACGGCGAGCTCGGCGCCGACCTCGGCGACCCGCCGGACGATGACCTCGGCCGCCTCGACCGTCTGCACGCCGGAGACGACCTTCGCGCCTGCATGGATGATGCCGGCCTTCTCGACCGCCACCTCCCCCACCGTCGAGCCGAGCTCGGGGTGGTCGAGGCCGACCGGCGTGATGACGGCGGTGCCGGCGTGGACGACGTTCGTCGCGTCCCACAGCCCGCCCATGCCGACCTCGACGACCGCGACGTCCACGGGCGCGTCCGCGAACGCCGCGAACGCCATCGCCGTCAGCGTCTCGAAGTACGTCACCCGCCGCCCCGACTTCTCGTCCACCAGCGGGAGGTACGGCGCCACGTCGTCGTAGGCGCGCGCGAACGCCTCCTCGTCCAGCGGCACCCCGTCGACCGCGATGCGCTCGCGGACCGTCGACAGATGGGGGGACGTGTACCGACCAGGCCGCAGCCCGAAGCCCCGCAGCAGGGCGTCGACCATCCGTGTCGTGGACGTCTTGCCGTTGGTGCCCGTCAGGTGGATCGACGGGTACGACCGCTGCGGCTGACCCAGCACGTCCATGAGCAGCGTGATCCGGTCGAGGTCGGGCACCATCGCCGTGACCTCGTCCTTGCCGGGGACGCGGTCGGCGAGGGCGCGTTCGACGCGGTCGAAGTCGCTCACGAAGGGAGCGCGTCGAGCAGCGAACGCAGCCGGGCCAGCTCGCCCTCGGCGTCGGCGAGCCGCGCGCGCGTCTCCGCGACCACGGCCGGCGGCGCCTTGTCGGTGAACGACGCGTTGCCGAGCTTGCCGGACAGCTTCTTCGCCTCGGTCTCGTGGCCCGCGATGGCCTTGGTCAACCGCGCGCGCTCGGCCGCGACGTCGATCGCACCCGACAGGTCGAACGACACCTCGACGCCCGCCGACGTCACCGTGGACCACCCCTCGCCCGCCGCCGAAGCGAGGTCGAGCCGCGCGAGCGACGCGATCGCGGGACCGTACGCCGCCACGAACGTCTCGTCGGCCGTCACCACCGCGGGCAGCTTGGCGCCGGGCTTGACCTGCTGCTCGGATCGGAACCGCCGCACCTCGGTGACGATCGCGCGCAGCCGCTCGATCTCCGCCTCCGCCGCGGGGTCGTGCCGGGTGTCGTCCACGACCGGCCACGGCGCGACGACGACGGAGTCGCCGCCGGTCAGCGTCGGCCACAGCGCGTCCGTGACGAACGGCACCAGTGGGTGCAGCAGCCGCAGCAGGCTGTCGAACACGTGGCCCAGCACCGCGCGCGTCGCGTCGGCCGCGGGGCCGCCGCCGGCGATCGGCAGCTTGGCCAGCTCGATGTACCAGTCGCAGACGTCGTCCCACGCGAAGTGGTACAGCGCCTGCGCGAGCGCGCCGAACTCGTACGACTCGTACGCCTCGTCGACCGTCGCGACGAGGTGCTGCAGCCGCGACAGGATCCACCGGTCGGCGCCGGACAGCTCCGACTCGGGCGGCAACGAGGCAGGCACGACGGCGCCTGACATCAGCGCGAAGCGGGTGGCGTTCCAGAGCTTGTTGCAGAAGTTGCGCGCGCCCTCGGTCCACTCCTCGGAGATGGCCGCGTCGGAGCCGGGGTTGGCGCCGCGGGCGAGCGCGAAGCGGAGCGCGTCGGCGCCGTAGCGGTCCATGAACTCCAGGGGGTCGATGACGTTCCCCTTGGACTTGGACATCTTCTGGCCCTTGCCGTCGCGGACCAGGCCGGTGATGGCGACGGTGCGGAACGGCACGTCGGGCATCGCGTAGATCCCGAACATCATCATCCGCGCGACCCAGAAGAAGATGATGTCGTAGCCCGTGAGCAGGACGTCGGTCGGGTAGAAGCGCGCGAGGTCCTCGGTCTCGTCCGGCCAGCCCAGCGTCGAGAACGGCCACAGCGCGGACGAGAACCACGTGTCGAGGACGTCCTCGTCCTGCGTGAGGTCGGTCATCCCGCACTCGGGGCACGACGTGGGGTCGTCGGGCGTGCAGATCGTGTGGCCGTGCTCGCAGTACCAGACGGGGATGCGGTGCCCCCACCAGAGCTGGCGGCTGATGCACCAGTCGTGCATGTTGTCGACCCAGTCGAAGTACGTCTTCTCCCACATCTTGGGCACGAGCTGCGTGCGCCCCTCGCGCACCGCGTCGCCCGCCGCCTTGGCCAGCGGCCCGACCTTGACGAACCATTGCAGCGACAGCCGCGGCTCCACCACGGTGCCGCAGCGCTGGCAGTGGCCGACGGCGTGGACGTACGGCCGCCGCTCGGCCACGACCAGCCCCTCGGCGGCGAGCGCCTCGCGCACGGCGGTCCGCGCCTCGAAGCGGTCCATGCCCCTGAACGCCTCGGGAACGGTGTCGTTGAGCGTGCCGTCGGGGTGCAGGATGTTGACGGCTTCGAGGCCGTGGCGCTGCGCGATGGCGAAGTCGTTGGGGTCGTGCGCGGGAGTGACCTTGACCGCGCCGGTGCCGAACTCCGGGTCCACGTGCTCGTCGGCGACGACGGGGATCTCGCGACCGACCAGCGGCAGCGTGATCGTCGTGCCGACGAGCTCGCGGTAGCGCTCGTCGTCCGGGTGCACCGCGATGCCCGTGTCGCCGAGCATCGTCTCGACGCGCGTCGTCGCGACGGTGATGGGACCGTACGCGATCGACACCAGCTCGCCCTCGCGGTCCTTGTGCTCGACCTCGATGTCGGACAGCGCGGTGAGGCAGCGCGGGCACCAGTTGATGATGCGTTCGGCGCGGTAGATGAGGCCGTCGTCGTACAGCCGCGTGAAGATCGTGCGGACGGCGCGCGAGAGCCCGTCGTCCATCGTGAACCGCTCGCGCGTCCAGTCGACGCCGTCGCCGAGGCGGCGCATCTGCCCGAGGATCTTGCCGCCGTACTCCGACTTCCACTGCCACACCCGGTCGACGAACGCGTCGCGGCCGAGGTCGTGCCGGCTGAACCCCTCGCTGCGCATGGTGCGCTCGACGACGTTCTGCGTGGCGATGCCGGCGTGGTCCATGCCGGGCAGCCACAGGGAGTTGTAGCCCTGCATGCGGCGGCGGCGGGTCAGCGCGTCCATGAGCGTGTGCTGGAACGCGTGGCCCATGTGCAGCGAGCCGGTGACGTTGGGCGGGGGGATGACGATGGTGTACGCCGGCTTGTCGCCGTCGGGGGCCACCGTGAAGTAGCCGCGGGCTACCCAGGACTCGTACAGCTGCCCCTCGACCTCGTGGGGCAGGTACTCCTTCGGCAGCTCCGCGTTCGGCATGGCGGGGAGTCTACGGACTCAAGGCCGCCGCTCTCCTGCCGATTCACCTGTGGGGGTCCGCGCAGCGTGCCGGGCCGTAGAGGGGGTTCGGCATGGGCCGGTTCGGCCGCGGCGACGACGCGCCACGCGTCGTGGGGTTCGACTTCGGGGCGCCGCCACCGGCGCCGTCGGCGTACGTGCCCGACGAGAGCACGCCGCCGCCCGCCCCGCCGCCGACGCCCCCGGTGTCGGAGTACGCCGCTCCCCCTGTCTACGCGACCGCGCCGCCGTACCAGCCGTCGTACGCCCCGCAGGAGCCGCAGTACTCGGCGCCGGTGCAGACGATGCCGATGGCGTACGTCCCGCCGGGCTACGCCATGCCGCAGCCGATGCCGGCACCCGTGCCGGAGGTGAAGACGCGCAGCGGCATCCGCCGCGAGCTGACGATCCTCGGCGTGCTGCTCGGGCTCATCGCCGCGCTCGGCGTCGCCCAGCGCATCGCCAACCGCGACGACGACAAGGCGCCGGCCGTGGCGCAGGTCAAGGCCGCGCCGCCGAGCCTCGCGCCGCAGCTCGAGGACCTCAACGCGCCGCCGAGCGTCGGCGGCGAGCCGCGGATGGGCGGCTTCTACACGCACGCCCTGGCGCGCTCGATCCGCAAGATCCTGCCGAACAACGGCCGCCACTCCGAGATCGAGGACTACGGCAGTGGCGAGTACCCGACCTACCTGCTCATCGGCGGTGAGCTGTCCCAGGGAGACGCCAGGCGGATCTTCGACTTCTACCTCGGCCAGCTCGGCACGACGCGGTACGGGCCCCGGCGGATGTACGCGGGCAACGTCCTCTGCGCGCGCTATGACGCCGGCGAGACGCACGGCTCTGTCTGCACGTGGGCCACGAAGGTCTCCGACGGCATCGTGTTCGGGTACACGCAGCGCGACCCGGCCAAGCTGGCTCGTGTCACCGTCCAGGCCCGCCGCGACCTCGAGCGCGGCCGCTAGACCGGTCGGTACGCCGCCATCGGGCGGCGGCGTCGTTCCGCGGGGGCGGGGGCGTCGAGTGCCTTGGCGTGCGCCAGGAGGGCGTACAGGCCGTCCATCGCCTCGTCGGTGGTGACGTCGTAGTCCACGACGACGCTCGGCGGCGCGCCGAGGTGCTCCAAGACCTCGTGACCGCCCTCGAGCGGGACGAACGCCACCATCGGCTGCCCGAACCCCGGGTCGAACGTGTGCCCCGGCTCCAGCGGCTCCAGCGTCGTCGCGCGGACGCCCGCCAGATGACCCAGCAGCTGCCCAGCCGCGCGGTGCCCGCTGTCGGGGACGTCGAGCGCGACCAGCTCCGCGTGCGCCCACTTCGCCATGCCGTGCGTGTGGAGCGTGACCGTACGGCCGTCCTCGGACCACGACGCGTGGATCGAGACGTGCCGCTTCGGGTCGAACGGCTTCGCCCTGCCCGGCTTGCCGAAGTGCTTCGTCCACTCCCTGGCGGTCCAGACACGTTCCGCGGTGAGGTCGACGACCGGCCCGTCACCCCACGCGACGAGCGCCGAGACCGCGCCCGTCGCGAACGCGATGGCGTCCGGGTACAGCGCGTCCTCGCGGTCCAGCTCGACGGTGACGGCCTGCTTGTAGAGGTGCGGCGTCGGGTACGCGCGCTTGGGGATCGGCGGCTCACGTTCGAACGCCAGCGTCCGCAGCACCTCCAGCAGCGGGTCGCCCTTCGGCACGGGGCGCGCGGCCAGGCGCCACGCCTTCGGGTCGAGCGCGGGGACGCCGGCGTCGCGCAGCAGCGACGGCGGCGGGTCGTCCGCGCGGGCGGTGAAGACGGCGTACGAGGCGTGGGCGTCCATCGCCCCCGACGCTACCTGCCCGGTGGGAGGATGCGCGGCGTGAGACGTTCCCCGGCCGCCGTCGTCCTGCTGCTCGCGCTCACCGCGTGCGAGTCGCAGTCGCTGACGCCGAGGACCGAGACCCGCGAGGTCGAGCGGGTCACGGCCGAGATCGTCGCCGCGCCGCCGGGGGTGAAGGCCAGGGACGGCGGGCCGTACTGCGTGCTGGAGGAGCGTACGGGCGGCGAGTACGGCAAGCCGCGCTACGTCGTCCGCGTCACGATCGCGAACCGCCTCGCGGTGCCGCCGAAGGACGCGGCGCGGAAGGTGTTCTTCGAGCTGTCGGTCGACGCGGGCGGCCGCCGCTTCGACGGCCTGCTGTCGACGGAGACCGTACGGGACCACGACCAGTCGAACCTGAGCTTCGTCCCGCCGTCCCGCCTGGGCTCCAACTTCAGCAGCCTGGAGATGTCGGCGCAGGACTGGGCCGCGACCCAGGAGGTAGCGGGCGACCTGGAAGCCTGCCGCCTGAGCATCGTCGACCCGGACGAAGGCGCGAAGGCCCTGGGCGGCCGCGTGGTCCAGGTCAACGAGACCCGCGAGTGGCAGATCATGAGCGAGGACGGCACCCTCCGCTCAGCCGGCCTGGCATAGAGCGGGCGGGGTTTCAAGGACCCGGCCGGAGGCCACCCGGGGTGGGCACGGGTCGGCGTACCGGTCCGGCGACTAAGGGAGCTTGCGGAACTAGCCGGACCGGTACGCCGACCCGGGCTCTCTCGCAGAAAAAACTAAGCAGACTTCTCGCGACGCTCCCGCTTGGGCGTCTCCCGCGGCACGAGCGTAGGAAGCACCTTGTCGAGCACCGTCTCGCGGGTGATGACGCAGCGCGCGACGTCCTTGCGGGACGGGATGTCGTACATCACGGAGAGAAGGACCTCCTCCATGATCGCCCGCAGCCCGCGGGCGCCTGTGCCGCGCAGGATCGCCTGGTCGGCCACAGCCTCCAAGGCGTCCTCGCTGAACTCCAGCTCGACCCCGTCGAGCTCGAACAGCTTGCGGTACTGCTTGACGAGCGCGTTGCGCGGCTCGGTGAGGATGCGGATCAACGCCGTGCGGTCGAGGTTGTGCACGGAGGAGATGACGGGCAGGCGGCCGATGAACTCGGGGATCATGCCGTACTTGAGCAGGTCCTCCGGCATGACCTCGCCGAACACGTCGTTGGCGTCGACCTCGCCCTTGCTGTGCAGGATCGCGCCGAAGCCGATCGACTTCTTGCCGATACGGCCCTCGATGATCTTGTCGAGGCCGGCGAACGCGCCGCCGACGATGAAGAGCACGTTGGTGGTGTCGATCTGGATGAACTCCTGGTGCGGGTGCTTGCGCCCGCCCTGCGGCGGCACCGACGCGGTGGTGCCTTCGAGGATCTTCAGGAGGGCCTGCTGTACGCCTTCGCCGGAGACGTCGCGGGTGATCGACGGGTTCTCGCTCTTGCGGGCGATCTTGTCGACCTCGTCGATGTAGATGATCCCCGTCTCGGCCTTCTTGACGTCGTAGTCGGCGGCCTGGATGAGCTTGAGGAGGATGTTCTCGACGTCCTCGCCGACGTACCCGGCCTCGGTGAGCGCGGTGGCGTCGGCGATGGCGAACGGGACGTTGAGCATCTTGGCGAGGGTCTGCGCGAGCAGCGTCTTGCCGCAGCCGGTGGGGCCGAGCAGCAGGATGTTGCTCTTGGCGAGCTCGACCTCGCTCTTCTCGTTACCGCCGGCCTGGACGCGCTTGTAGTGGTTGTAGACGGCGACGGAGAGGGTCTTCTTGGCGGAGTCCTGGCCGATGACGTAGCCGTCGAGGAAGTCGTAGATCTCCTTGGGCTTGGGCAGCTCGTCCCACTTGAGCTCGCTGGCCTCGGAGAGCTCCTCCTCGATGATCTCGTTGCAGAGGTCGATGCACTCGTCGCAGATGTACACGCCGGGGCCCGCGATGAGCTTCTTGACCTGCTTCTGGGACTTGCCGCAGAAGGAACACTTCAGCAGGTCGCCGCCGTCGCCGATTCGCGCCACCGACCGTCACACCCTCTCGCCGCCCCGCACCCGACTTACGACGGTACCGCCTCTAGGTCGGTACGGGGACTCCTTGGACTGAAGTAAATGCCGCGCGCCGTTGGCTACGGCGTCGTGGTGAGCGCCGTCAGCTTGCGTGTGGTGATGACCTCGTCGATGAGGCCGTAGTCGACCGCCTCGTGCGGGGTGAGGATCTTGTCCCGCTCGATGTCGGTACGGATCGTCTCCGCGTCGCGCCCCGTGTGGCGGGACAGCATGTCCTCGAGCTGGCTGCGCATGCGCATGATCTCGCGGGCCTGGATCTCGATGTCGCTGGACTGGCCCTCGCCGCCGCCGGACGGCTGGTGGATGAGCACGCGGGAGTGCTCCAGGGCGTACCTCTTGCCCTTGGTGCCCGCCGCGAGGATCACCGCCGCCGCCGAGGCCGCCTGGCCCATGCAGATCGTCGAGATGTCGGGCCGGATGAACTGCATGGTGTCGTAGATCGCCGTCAGCGCCGTGAACGAGCCGCCGGGCGAGTTGATGTAGAGGTGGATGTCGCGGTCGGGGTCCTCGGACTCGAGGTACAGGAGCTGCGCCATGACGTCGTTGGCCGACACGTCGTCGACCTGGACAGCCAGGAAGACGATGCGCTCCTTGAGGAGGCGGCTGTAGACGTCGGTGGCGTACTCGCCGCGGGACGTCTTCTCGATGATGCCGGGGAGGATGTACCGGCCGGTCTGCTCGTACATGTCCGTCCCTCTCAGCTGACCGGGCCGGCGGACGGCACCTGCTGCGCCCGCTCCACGACGTGGTCCACCAGGCCGTACTCCTTGGCCTCCTCCGCCGTGAACCAGCGGTCTCGGTCGGAGTCCTTCTCGATCTGCTCGATCGGCTGCCCGGTGTGGAACGCGATGCGCTCCGCCATCTTGTGCTTGGTGTAGAGCATCTGCTCGGCCTGGATCGCGATGTCGCTCGCCGTGCCGCCGATGCCGCCCGAGGGCTGGTGCATCATGATCCGCGCGTGCGGCAGGGAGTACCGCTTGCCGGGCTCGCCCGCGCAGAGCAGGAACTGCCCCATCGACGCGGCGAGGCCGAGGGCCACGGTGGCGACGTCGTTCTCGACGTACTGCATGGTGTCGTAGATCGCCATGCCGGCCGAGACCGAGCCGCCCGGCGAGTTGATGTACAGGAAGATGTCGCGCGACGGGTCCTCCGCGGCGAGCAGGAGCAGCTGCGCGCAGATCACGTTGGCGATCGTGTCCTCGACGACCTGCCCGAGGAAGACGATCCGCTCCTTGAGCAGCCTGTTGAACACCTGCTCGTCGGGGTTGGCCAGGGCGTTGGGCGCGCGCATGACCGGCGTGATGATGCCGGGGGTGTCGATGCCGTTCGTCGTCATAGGGGGACCCTAACCCGCACGGGGGACGTTATGCGGAGGCGTTCGCCGTGGGCGCACGCGTGCCGCGCACGATCACGTGCGGTGACGCCGTCCGTGTCGGCTCCGCAACCGGGTTGCGGGCCGTGCGGGGAAAAAGCGCAGATCGCACCCCGATCAGGGCGAAGGCGCTCACCGGGGACGCGGCCGGTCATGCTCGGCCACCATCAGGCCGTGTCGCCAAGCGCTACTAGTGGTCGTGGCCCTCGTGGTCGTCGTGGTCGTGCTCGTCCATGTCGAGCGCCGACTCGACCGGCGCGCTGGCGTCGTCGCGCAGGTCGGAGAGGTCGACGGGGGCGCCGCTGGTGTCGGTGACGGTGGCGGACTCGAGAACGAGCGCGAGCGCCTTGCCGCGCACGATCTCCGCCATCAGCGCCGGCAGCTGGCCCTGGCGGACGAGCCGCTGGGCGAGCTCGTTGGCCTCCATGCCGGCGCGGCGGGCGCGGCGTACGACCTGGTCGGTGAGCTCGGCCTCGCTGACGCCGATCTCCTCCTTGACGCCGATCGCGTCGAGGACGAGCTGGGCGCGGACGGCCTGCTCGGCGCCGGCGCGGGCGTCCGTACGCAGCGTCTCCTCGGTCTGCTCGGTGTCGGCGAGGAACTGCTCCAGCGACATCCCCGCCTCGTCGATCTGCTGGGCCATGGTGCGGAGGCGCCAGTCGGTCTCCTGCTCGACCATCGACTCGGGCATCGGCACGGTGGTGCGCTCCAGCAGCACCTCGAGCACGCGGTCGCGGGCCTGGACGCCCTGCTCGAGGCGGCGCATCCGGTCGAGGCGGCCGCGTACGTCGTCGCGCAGCTCGGCGATCGTCTCGAACTCGCTCGCCATCACCGCGAACTCGTCGTCGAGCGGCGGCGCCTCCTTCTCCTTCACCTCTGTGACCGTCACGTGGAACGTCGCGGTGGTGCCCGCGTGCACGCCGTACTGGATCTCGGCCTCGAACGTCCGCTCGTCGCCCGCCGACGCGCCGGTGACGGCGTCGTCGATGCCGGTGATGAGCGAGTCGGACCCGACCTCGTACGACAGCCCCTTCGCCTCGGAGCCGTCGATCGGCTCGCCCTCGGCGGTCGTGGCGCGGATGTCGATGAGGACGTAGTCGCCGGTGCCTGCGGGACGTTCGACGGTCTTGAGCGTGGCGAAACGGTCGCGCAGCGAGGACAGCTGCTCGTCGACCTCCTCGTCGCTCACGCCGACGGCGTCGACGACGACGGGGAGGCCGTCGTACGACGGCAGCTCGATGTCGGGACGTACGTCCACCTCGGCCGTGAACACCAGCGGCGCGCCGTCGCTGAACTGCGTCAGGTCGACGTTGGGCTGGCCGATCGCGGCGACCTGGTGCTCCTCGACGGCGGCCCGGTAGAGCTGCGGGAGGGCGTCGTTGAGCGCCTCCTCCAGCACGACGGCGCGGCCGACGCGCTGGTCGAGGATGCGCGGCGGCACCTTGCCAGGGCGGAAGCCCTGCACCTTCACCTGGCGCGCGATGCGCTTGTACGCCGTGTCGATCGACGGCGCCAGCTCCTCGAACGGCACCTCGACGGTGAGCTTGACCCGCGTGGGAGTGAGGGTCTCGACGGTGGCGTTCACAAGGCTCCTGGCATGGCGGGCGGACGTCTGACGGGGCGGCGGGAAGCCTATCTGCCCGTCCGGCGTACCGCGCGCCGCCGGGTCAGCGGGGGCAGTTCAGGTCGACGCTCGGGCAGTCGACGTTGAGCGAGGGGAAGATGCCGGTGCAGACGCAGCCGGTGACGAGCTTCGTGTACGTGACGCACTGGTGCGAGGCGCCGACGACCGACGACAGCTCGTCGGTGTTGAGGACGCTGAGGGTCTCCTTGCGGAGGGAGAGCGTACGGCGGGTCGTCATAGGGGTTCCCTTCAAGGGGATTTCTCGCCGGACAGTGGCCTTGGTCGGGGCGGGGAGACTCGAACTCCCGATCTCGTGCACCCAAAGCACGCGCGCTAGCCACTACGCTACGCCCCGCGGCGCCGAGTCTACGGGCGTCCGCGCGGGCGTAGCTCAATGGTAGAGCTCCAGTCTTCCAAACTGGTGACGCGAGTTCGATTCTCGTCGCCCGCTCCATGACCCTCGACGTGCGCCTGCGGCCGTGGTCCGACGGCGACCTCGACCTGCTGCACGCGTTCAACGCGCCGGAGATGACGGCTCACCTCGGCGGCCCCGAGCCGCTGGAGAAGCTGGCCGACCGGCACCGCCGCTACCTCGCGCTGCACCCGCCCGCCGGGGCGATGTACGTCGTGCTCGCCGGCGAGGAGCGCGCGGGCAGCATCGGGTGGTGGGAACGGGTCTGGCGCGACGAGCCCATCTACGAGACCGGCTGGGCCGTGCTCCCGTCGTTCCAGGGGCGCGGGGTCGCGGCGGCGGCGGCGCGGGCGGTGCTGCGCGAGGTGGCGGCGTACGGCACCCACTCGGCCGTGCACGCGTTCCCCTCGGTGGACCACCCAGCCTCGAACGCCGTCTGCCGCAACGCCGGCTTCGTGCTGCTCGGCGAGTGCGACTTCGGCTACCCGCCCGGGTCGACCATGCGCTGCCACGACTGGGTCGCCGACGTCAGCCGCTGACCCGCCCGGATCGTGCGGAAGGACAGACCGCCTAGGTCGTACGCCAGATCATCGCCAGCGCGCGGTCGTCGGTCGCCGCGGGCGCCACGGAGTCGATGAGGCGCGCAGCTCCCCCGCGGAACGTCGAGATGACCAGCCGGTTGGCCTCGCCGAGCAGCTTGTCGATGCCGATCTCGAGATCGCGTCCCGGCACCTCGACCAGCCCGTCGGTGAACAGCAGCAGAGCGTCGCCTGGGTGCAGGCGGCCTCGTACGGCGGGCCACTCGCCGTCGTCGAACAGCCCCAGCGCGCTCCCCTCCGCCTTCGACAGCGTCCACACGCCGCTGCCCGCGCGGAACTGCGCCGCCGGCGGGTGCCCGGCAGAGTCGAGCAGGTACTCGCCGGTCTCCAGGTCGATGGCCACGTGGATCGCGGTCGCGAACCCTTCCTCCCACGCCTGGCGGCGCAGGTACTGGTTCGCGGCGCTGAGGAAGTCCTCGGGCGGTACGGCGCCGAGCAGGCCGCCGAGCGCGCCGGAGAGCAGCAGCGCGCGGGTGCCGGCGTCGATGCCCTTGCCGGAGACGTCGACGAGCGCGACCTCGAGCGCCTTGCCGCCGCGGGTCCGCGCGGAGACGAGGAAGTCGCCGCCGAAGCCCGATCCGCCCGCCGAACGCTGCTCCAGCTCCCACGACCACCCGCCCGGCAGCCTGGGGAGGGCGCCCTGGACGCGGAGGCGTTCGCGCAGCTCGACGAGCATGGTCTCGCCGCGCAGGCCGCTGACGCCGAGGCGTTCGCGGCTGGCGACGAGGAGGTACGCCACCCAGCCGACGGCCGCGAGCAGCACGAACGTCGGCGGCCGCACCGCGGCACCGCCCCGCACGGCTAGCACGACGAGCCCCCCGGCGAACGCCGCCGCCGTCACGACGAGGATGTCCCTGCGGCGGACGGCGAGCAGCCCCCCGGCCAGCACCGGCAGGATCAGCAGCGCCGCGGGGAACCACATCACGTCGCCGACGCACCCGAGCACGGTGATCAGCGCCACGCCGGCCAGCAGCGCGGGCAGCACGAACAGCTGCCACTGCGTACGGATCCGGCGCGACCGCACCGCGGTCAACGACACCGAGCTCAAGGTCACCTGTCCATCCGGTCACAAGAGTCGCACCCGGTCAAACCGGGCACGCCACGTTTGCCTGCGGAGATACGCGGGGAACGCCATCATGCCTGCGTGTCACCGCGGGGCTAGTGTTGCCTGCCTTGTGCCAGTCCTGATGCCCATGCACCACCTCACACGGTCCGGGGAGATGAACAGCGAAGCCCGACTCGCGCTGCGCCCCGTGCCCGCGAGCGCATCCATG
Organism: Frankiaceae bacterium; assembly: GCA_035556555.1. Taxonomy (GTDB): domain Bacteria; phylum Actinomycetota; class Actinomycetes; order BP-191; family BP-191; genus BP-191. The sequence goes on along the minus strand of DATMES010000053.1, from coordinate 35,013 downwards.
GCCCGGCAGTTCGTGGACGACACGCTGCGCGGCTGGGGCTGTGACGCGTTCGTGGACGCGAGCCGGCTGCTCGTCAGCGAGCTGGTGACCAACGCTGTCCTGCACGCCCGCACGGACCTGACGCTGGTCATCCGTCTGCTCCGCGACGGCGTCCGCGTCGAGGTCATCGACGGCAGCCCGGTCGCGCCGGTCGTCCGCAACTACGAGGACGAGGCGATGACCGGCCGCGGCCTCTCTCTCGTCAACGACCTCGCCGTCCGGTGGGGCGTCGAGCGCGAGGGCGACGGCAAGTCCGTCTGGTTCGAGCTCGCCACCTAGCGAGTGTGGTACGACCCAACCCCATGATCGACGTACGCACCATCGCCGGGTCCGAGGTCGACGCGTTCCAGGTCCGGCTGGAGTCGGCGTTCGGGGGCGACCCCGAGCCGGAGGAGATGGCGCTCTGGCGTCCTCTGGTCGAGACCGAGCGCTCCCATGGGGCGTTCGACGGCACCGACATGGTGGGGACGGCGGCGGTCTTCACGTTCGACATGACGGTGCCCGGCGGGCCCGCCCCCTGCGCGGGCGTCACCGCGGTCTCCGTGGCGCCGACGCACCGCCGCCAGGGCATCCTCACGTCGATGATGCGGGCGCAGCTCGACGCCGTACGCGACCTCGGCAGGGAGGCGTTCGCCAGCCTCTGGGCCAGCGAGCCCGCGATCTACCACCGCTTCGGCTACGGCGTCGCGTCCCGCCGCTGGAACGTCACCGTCCCCGCCGACGACGAGAAGCTGCTCGGCGCGCCCTCCGAGGGACGTGTCCGGATGGTGACCGCCGAGGAGGCGCGGACGCTCTGCGCGCCCGTCTACGACGCCGTTCGCGCCGACCGCACCGGCATGATCTCCCGCAGCGACATCCGGTGGGACGTCCGCATCGCCGACCTCCCCGGCTACCGGCACGGCGCCAGCACCGTCAAGCACGTCGTGTACGAGCGCGACGGCGAGGTGCGCGGGTACGCGTGGTACCGCACCAAGGGCGACTGGACCGACGGCCGCCCGAACGGCCAGGTCCGCGTCAAGGAGCTCGCCGCCCTCGATCCCGACGCGCACGGCGGCCTCTGGCGGTTCCTGCTCGGCGTCGACCTCATGCGCTCCGTGGCCTGGGACAACGCCCCCGGCGACGACGCGATCATCGGCCGGCTGCGCGACCCCCGCGGCGTCAAGGCGACCATCACCGACGGCCTGCACGTCCGCCTCATCGACGTCCCTCGCGCGCTGACGACGCGCTCGTACGCCGGCTCCGGCACCGTGACCCTCGACGTGTCGGACCCCTGGGGGTATGCCGGCGGCCGCTGGACCCTCGACGCCTCACCCGACGGCGCGACGTGCGAGCCAACCTCGGCCGAGGCCGACCTGAGCATGTCCGTCGAGGAGCTCTCCGCCGTCTACCTCGGCGACACGACGCTGCGCTCGCTGTACGAGGCCGGGCGGGTCGACGAGCACTCCGCCGGCGCCGCCGAGCGCGCCTCCGCGCTGCTCGCCTGGCCCCGCGCGGCCTGGTGCCCGGAGATCTTCTAGCGACCCCCCGCGACAGCGTTTTTCGTGATCTTGGCGACGTTTCTGATGCCCGGGCAGCACGAACGTCGCCAAGATCACCAAACTGAGGGGGCTAGCCAGGCTGGCAGACGGGGCACCAGTACATGTGCCGCGCCCCCAGCACCTCCGACCGGATCGGCTCGCCGCAGCGGCGGCACGGCAGGTCCGTACGACGCCACAGGTAGTGCCGGTCCGCGTCGCTCGGCCGCCCGCGCCGCCGGTCGCGGTCCTCGGGCTCGGTCGTGACGATGCGGTCGAGCCGTACGCCGGTCCTCATCATCCGCACCAGCGTCGCCCACAGTGCGTCGAACTCCTCGCGGGTCAGCGTGTTCGCGGGACGCTGCGGCGCGATGCCGAGGACGTACAGCGCCTCGGCCCGGTAGACGTTGCCCACACCGGCGATCGCGGACTGGTCGAGCAGCAGCGTGCCGATCGGCGTCGTACGCCGGGAAGCCTTGCGCCACAGGCGTTCCGGGTCGGCCTTCGGGTCCAGCGGGTCGGGGCCGAGCCGCGCGAGGATCGCGTCGCGCTCCTCGGGGCGGATGCGTTCGCAGACCGTCGGGCCGCGCAGGTCGATCACGTGATCGCTGGTCGCGATCCGCAGTCGCACGGCACCCCTCGGGTACGGCGCCGGTGCCGCGTGCGTCTCGAACTTCCCGTAGATCCCCAGGTGCACGTGCACGACCTCGTCGTGCGCCAGCTCGTAGAACAGGTGCTTGCCGTACGGCCGCACGCGTTCGAGCGCTCGGCCGGAGAGCGCCGCCGCGTCGGAGGCGAAGCGGCCCTGCGGGCTCGACAGCGCGAGCGGCCTGCCGCGCAGCCTCGCGTTGTGCTCGCGCGCCAGGCGGTGGATCGTGTGTCCCTCCGGCATGTCCCCGATTCAACCCGAGGCGGCGATGGCAGAGCGCAAGGGCAGGCGCGACAGCGGGCTGACCGGCGGCGGCCCGTCGATCGTCGGCGTCAGCGGCGCCATGCGTGCCCGCGACGTCTCGCGCGTCCGCCCCAAGGACGAGGCCACCGCGGAGAAGACGCTCGTCGTCCGCCGCCGCCCTCCGGACGCGCCTACCGACCAGCCTCGTACGCGCTGATCTGGCCGATCCGCCGCACGTGCCGCTCCTCGTCGGAGAACGGTGTCGCGAGGAACACCCGCACGATCTCCACCGCCTCCTCCTCCGAGACGAAACGGCCAGGTAGCGAGCAGACGTTGGCGTCGTTGTGCTCGCGCGCGAGCCGCGCGATGTCCCGCGACCAGCACAGAGCGGCGCGGACGCCGGGGACCTTGTTGGCGGCGATCTGCTCGCCGTTGCCGCTGCCGCCGAGCACGACGCCGACGCCGCCCTCGGTGACCGCGCGCCGCGCGGCGTCGAGGCAGAACGCCGGGTAGTCGTCCTCCGCGTCGTACGCGTGCGCCCCGCAGTCGACGACCTCGTGCCCGTCGGCCGCGAGCACCGCCTTGAGGCGCTCCTTGGCCTCGTAGCCCGCGTGGTCGGTGCCGAGGTAGACGCGCGTCACGACGTACGTCCCAGCGGGTGCAGCACGGAGCCCTCCATCGTGTAGAACGTCACGGCGTTGCTGCCGTCCCTGAAGAACCGGTCGTCGACGACGCCGTAGAACCGCCACTTGCCGTCGTGCAGCCCCGGCAGCGCGACGACGCCGCCGGCGATGGTGCCGTTGACCGCGACCGCGAGCCACGTCGACGACGACGCGACCGGGCGGTCGATGTCCCCGTAGAGCATCGCAGGGACCGTCCCCGACTCGAGGTCGACGGCGTTCAGGCGCAGGTCGGGCGAGAGCGTCACCTTCGCCGCGGCCGGCGCGCCGACGCGCGGCGGGACCCTGCGGCCGTAGGCCTCGCGCACCCCGCCGACCGCGAACAGGCCGCTCGGGCCGAGCTCGGGCCTGCCGGTGTCGTCCGCGAACCCCGTCCGCACCTGCGGCAGCCAGCGCGCCGCGTCGACCGTCTTGGCCTTGCCGGGCTCGTCGTACCAGCGCTTCTCGGCCGTCGTCCGCGCCTCCCCCAGCACCGAGCGGCCGTCCGTACGCCACGGCACCTTCACGTCGAGCACGTCCGCGACGGTCGGCAGCAGGTCCACGCCCTCGGCGTTGCGCAGGTCGACCCCGCCCTGGCGCTGGGCCGGCTGCTTGACGAACAGCGGCACCCACGCGGCATCCGCCGTGTTGCCGTCGTCGATCCAGCGCCAGTAGCTGCCCGGCGTGAAGCCCACACCGTGGTCCGCGGTGACGACGAGCAGCGACTCGTCGAGCAGGCCCGTCCGATCCATCTCGTCGAGGAGCTGGCCGATCAGGCCGTCGGTGTAGACGAGCTGCAGCAGCATCCGCTGGCGCGCGAGGACGGCGAGGTTCGCGTCCTCGGGCAGCACGCGCGGCTTGCCCGCGACCGCCTTCGGGAGCACGTGCTGGAACGGCCCCACCTCGTACTTGCGCCCCGACGGCAGCAGCTTGTGGGTGCCGTGCGGGAGCAGCAGGTGGAGGAACGACAGGCTCGGGCGCGGCGCCGGCTTCAGCGTCTCGAGGAACGCCGTGAAGCGCTCCGGCTGGTTGACCTTCGCCTCGTCGAAGCGGAACCGCGGGTCGGTCCGCTCCGCCTCGCCCGGCGCCTGCTCCGCGAACTCGTCGCCGACGCGTTCCGGCGCCGGGTACGGCGACACGACCTCGCGCGCGACGGTCGCCGTGTCCTTGAGCAGCGGGCCGAGCCCGGTCGGCCGCCCGGCCGCGACGTCGGAGCAGGTGCGCGGCGGGCAGAGCTGCGCGATCGACTCGAACGCCTTCACGTCGTACGAGCCCGACAGCAGCGTGAACAGGTTGTCCGGGAACGCCGCGTAATGCGGCGCGCGGGCCTTCTCCGGGTAGTTGCCGGTGAGCATCGCGGGGACCGCCCACGGGGTCCATCCGGAGACGCCGGTGGCGTTGGGGTACCACGTGCTCGCCTTGGCGAGGCGCGCGAAGTTCGGGAAGAGGCGTTCGTCGATCGTGCCCTCGTCGGTGAGCAGCGAGCGCACGGGGAACTCGTCCAGCAGCAGCACGACGACGGGCGGCCTGCTGCCCGCCACGCCGCCGGCGCCGGACCCGCTCTGAGGTCGTACCAGTGCCCCCGACGGCGAGGTCATGACGAACAGAAGCGCGAAGACCAGCGGCGCCGGGGTGGCGTACAGGATCGCCTGCCGGAACCCCGCCGACCGCGCGGCGAGCACCGCGAGACCGGCTCCCGCCTCGGCCGCGACGAGCGTCAGCCAGAACCCGTCGAACGGCAGCAGCTTCTTGCCCGCGACGATCGCGATGACGGTGAACAGCACCGCGCGCAGCACCCAGTGGAGGACGTGCGCCGCGTGCGCGCTGACCGCCTCGACCGCCGACTCCACGAGCCACAGCAGCACCGGCGGGCCGAGCACGACGAGCAGGAGCAGGAGGCGTACGTCCCACGCGGACGGCTGCCGGAACAGGAAGAAGTCGGGGCTGCGACCGGTCACGTCGAGGACCGGCTGCGCGAGCGCGAACGCCGTCAGCGCCAGCAGCTCCGCGAACCGCCGCAGCCGGCCGGGCGCGGCGGCGCTCACGACCCTGCCCAGTCCAGTGGGTGCAGGGTCGTCCCCTCGACCGTGTGCAGCCGCACGTCGTTGCGGCCGTCGACGAAGTGCTCGTCGGCCACGATCCCGACGAAGTGCCAGGCGCCCGTCGCCTTGCTCGGCGCGGCGAAGACGCTGCCCGCGACCGTGCCGTTGACCGACACGACGAGCCACGCCGGCGCGGAGCCCACGGGCTTGTCGAGGTCGCCCCACAGCAGCGCGGGGACCGAGCCGGACTTCAGGTCCACGCCGTCGAACGACGGCGCGCTCTTCGCGACCGCGGCGGCCTTCGCGCCGACGGTGAGCTCGGAGAGCTTCTTGCCGACCAGCGCCTTGTGCGGGCCGACCGCGAACAGCCCCTCGGGTCCGAGCTCGGGCCGCACGATCTCGTGCGCGAAGCCCTTGCGGACGACCGGCGCCCACTTCGCGCCGTCGATCGGCAGCGCCTCGCCGGGGTTGTCGTACCACTGCTTCGCGAGGTCCTTGCGCGGCGCCCCGAGCAGCGAGACCCCGTCGACCTCGAACGGCAGGTCGATGTCCAGCGCGTCGGCGATGGTCGGGAGCAGGTCGACGTTCATGGCGTTGCGCTCGTCGACCTTGCCCGTCGTCTGACCCGGTGCCTTGACGAACATGGGGACGTACGCCAGCTCGGCGACGTTCTGCGTGTCGAGCAGCCGCGACTTCTGGCCCGGCGTGAACCCCTCGCCGTGGTCGGCGGAGATGACGAGCATCGCCTCGTCCCAGATGCCCTCCTGCTGCATCGAGTCGATGAGCTGCCCGACCAGGCCGTCGGTGTACGCGAGCTGCAGGAGCATCCGCTGCTGCGTCACAGTCATCGCGCCGGCGTGCTCGTTGCGGCGGAACTTGTCGCCCTCCTTCGCGCGGCCGAGTGCGAAGTTCGAGCCGTGCTCCTTGTACGTCACGCCCGACGGCAGGTACCGGAACGGGATGTGCGGCAGCAGGATGTGGAGGAACGACAGCGTCGGCTTGTCCGACTCGCGCCCGATCGAGTCGAGGAACGACGTCATCCGCTCGGGCTGGTTCTTCTTGCCCTCGTTGATGCGGAACGTCGGGTCGAGCTCGCCCTTGCGCGCCGTGGGGTTCTCGTTCGGCTGCTCCGCGAACTCCTCCCCCTCGCGCGCCTTCGGCTTGCGCGGCGAGACGATCTCCTGCGCCACGTCGATGGTGTCCGTCAGCAGCGGCTTGAGGCCCGTGGCGCGGCCCGCGGGCACGGAGTCGCAGACGCGCGGCGGGCAGAGCTGCGAGATCGACTCGTACGCGCTCACCTGGTAGGCGTCGCCGAGCAGCGTGAAGAGGTTGTCGGAGTACTCGACGTACGACGGCGCGAGGCGCTTCTTCGGGGCCGTGCCGGTGAGCATCGACGGGATGGCGTACGGCGTGTAGCCGCTCATGCCGGTGGCGTTCGGGTACCAGTTGCTCGCGGCGGCGAGGCGGGCGAAGTTCGGGAAGAGCCGCTTGTCGATGGCGCCGTTGGCGTCGAGCAGCGAACGGGTCGGGAACTCGTCGAAGAACAGCACGACCACCGGCGGCCGCTTCGTGTCGCCCGCCGCGACGCCCTCCCCCGCCTTCGCCGGGCGCAGCAGCGCTCCCGAGGGTGCCGTGAGCACGAAGATGAGCAGGAAGACGAGCGGCGCCGGGGAGGCGTACAGCAGGACCTGGCGCAGCTTCTCGCTGCGCGCGAGCAGCACCGTCAGCACGATCCCGGCGAGCAGCGCGACGGCGGCGAGCTTGCGACCGTACTGCCCGCTCTGCTTGCCGATCTGCACGACGACCACCGTCAGCAGGCCGCACGTGAACACCAGGTGCAGCGCGCGTTCCGCGACGCGGCTGACCAGCCCCACGAGCACCTCGGCCAGCCAGAGCAGGAGCGGGGGTACAGCCACGACGACCGCCATGAGCACCCAGAGCTGCGCGGTCGTCGGGCGGCGGAACAGGAAGAAGTCGGGGCTGCGGCCCGTCACGTCGAGGACCGGCTGGGCCACCGCGAAGCCGGTCAGCGCGAGCAGCTCGCCGAGCCGGCGCAGCCGGGTGTCCGAGTGCGCGCGCGTCGTCGCGGGGCGATCCGCTGGAGCGGTCGCGGGCTCGCGGGGCGTCGTGTCGGTCATGGCTTCAGGTTGAGCCGGTGCAGCGTCGAGCCCTCGACCGACCAGATGCCGATGTCGGCCTTGCCCTTCGTGAAGTACTTGTCGTTGACCATGCCGAGGAACTTCCACGTGCCGTCCGACGGCACGGCCGCGATCGCGCCGGCGATGGTGCCGTTGACGCTCGCCACGAGCCACGTCGACTCGGTGCCCATCGGCCGGTCCAGGCTGCCGAACAGCGCCGCCGGCACCCTCGCGCGCGCGGGGTCGACGTCGTCGAGCGACTCGACCATCTGGTGCATGTCGGCGGTGGCCGGCGACGGCGCGCCGACGGTCAGCTCCGACACCTTCTTGCCGACGAGGTCCTTGTGCGGCCCGACGGCGAAGAGCCCCTCGCGTCCAGGCTTCGCGATCTCGGCGGCGTAGCCGAGGCGCACCTTGTCGCGCCACTTCGCCGGGTCGATCGTCTTGCGGACGCCGGGCACGTCGTACCAGACCTTCTGCTGCTCCTGCCGCGGCGGGCCGAGCAGCGAGACGCCGTCCATCTTCCAGGGCACCTCGGTGTTGAGGACGTCGGCGATGGTCGGGAGCAGGTCGACGTGCATGGCGTTGCGGTCGTCGGTCCTGCCCGTCTTCTGGCCGGGCTCCTTGACGAACAGCGGCACCCACGCGAGGTCGGCGGGGTTCGCGTCGTCCATCTGGCGCGCCTTGGTGCGCGGCTCGATGCCGGTGCCGTGGTCGGCGGTGACGATGAGCAGCGCCTGGTCGAGGAGGCCGGTCTCCTCCATGCGGTCGAGCATGACGCCCATCTGGTTGTCCAGGTACGCCGTCTGCAGCAGGAGCCGCTGCTTGGCGATCAGCGAGTCCAGCGGCTCGCTCGGCGTCGTGTGCTTCGGCTTCGTCGGGTCCGGCTTCTCCGGCGGGAACGACGGCGGCCAGCGCTGGTACTCGTTGCCCGAGGGGAGGTAGTGCCACGGCGAGTGCGGCAGCAGCAGGTGCATGAAGTGGAGGTTCGGCTGCGGCATCGGCTTGAGGTCGGCGAGGAACGGGCCGAGGCGGTTGGGCTGGTTCTTGGCGACCTCGCCGAACCTCGCCTGCGCGTCCGGCGGCTTCTTCCCCTCGCCGGCCTGCTTGGCGACCTGGACGCCGTCCTCGACGAACTGCTCCGTCGTCGCCTTCTTCGACTTGTACGGCGACATCAGCTCTTCGGTGAGGTCGACCGTGTCCTTCGTCAGTGCGCGCATGCCGACCTCGCGGCCCGCCGCCACGCTGTGGCAGAAGCCGGGCGGGCAGAGCTCGGCGATCGTCTCGTACGCCCGCATCTCGTACTGCCCGGAGAGGAACGTGAACAGCGTCTCCGGATAGAGGATGTACGACGCCGCGACGGCCTTCTCGGGGTACTTGCCGCGCAGCATCGCCGGGGCCGCGAACGGCGTCCAGCCGGTGACGCCGGTGGCGTTCGGGTACCAGTTGGAGATCTTCTGCAGGCGCGCGAAGTTGGGGTAGAGCGTGGCGTCGATCTGCCCCTTGCCGTCGAGCAGCGCGCGCAGCGGGAACTCGTCGAGGAAGAGGAACACCACCGGCGGGCGGTTGGCGATGACGCGGCCGCGCCCACGGTCGACCTCGGCGCCGCGGACCAGCGCCCCCGCCGGTGCCGTGAACACGAACAGCAGCGCGAACACCAGCGGCGCCGGGGTGGCGTACAGCACGGCTTGACGGAAGCCGCGCTTCTCGCCGAGCAGCAGCGCGATGCCCGCCCCCGCGAGGACCGCGAGGATGCCCAGCGGGATGCCGGTGAACAGGCCGAGCTTCTTGCCGACCTGCACGACGATCGCGGCGAAGAGGATGCCGGCGTACGCGAGGTGGAGGAACCTCGCGGCCTTCCTCGAGACCAGCCCCACGACCAGCTCGGTGACCCACAGCGCCAGCGGCGGGAGCAGCACGACGAGCGCGACGAACAGCCGCATCTCGTTGCGGTTGGCCTGCCGGTAGAGGAAGAAGTCGGGCGCTCTGCCGGTCACGTCGAGCACCGGCTGGGCGATCGCGAACGCCGTCAGCGCCAGCAGCTCCGCGAGGTGGCGGAACGGCCCCGCGCCCCCGGCCGCGCTCGTCCGCGCGGCCGAAGGCTCCCCGGACTCCGGGGCGGGGCTTTCACCCACGTGGCGTGACCAGGTACATCGTCCGCGTCGTGCCCGGGAGGACTTCCTGCTTCTCGATGCTGAACTTCTCGCCCAGCAGCTTCTCGAAGACGTCGACGCGGTAGTCGGGGAACAGGCCCTCGGGCTTGTTCGCGAGCAGGCGCTTGGTCTGCACGTCGTCCGTGTGCACGAACTCGACGACGATCTGCGACCCGAACGACGCCATCCAGTCGACGATCTGCGGCAGGGGGACGTTGCCGCTGATCGCGATGTGGTGCAGCAGCGCCAGCATCATGATGACGTCGGGCTTCTTGCGGTCGTAGAACGCGGGGCGCTCGGTGTTGCGCCAGCCGATGCCCGGCGACGGGTCCTGCAGGTCGACGACCAGCGGCAGGATGTTGGTGCTCTTCTCACTGCGCAGCTGGCGGTAGAGGGGCTCGATCGCGCCCTCGTCGAAGTCGGCCGCGACGACGTAGTCGGCGTGGCGGGCCGCGATGCGGGAGAACGCGCCGTCGTTGGCCCCGAGGTCCCACACCAGGCCGTGCCCGTGCCCCGAGAGCGCCGAGTCGACGAACGTCTGCTTCGTCGCGGTGTCCTCGTCGGAGTACGAGTTGACCTTGCGGTAGTCCTTCCAGACCGTGTCGCCTGTGTCCCACTTCATGCCGGCGACGAGCTTGCGCAGGCTCTTCACGGCGGCCTTGGTGACCTCCGTGGAGAAGCCGGCCTCCTTGAGCTCCTCGCCGACCGCGCGCGAGCCCTTGGCGCCGCTCGACCGCTGCTCGACCATGCTGTGCAGGAGGACGTTCTTGACGACGCCGCCCTTCAGCACGTCCAGCGGGCTCGACATGATGTTGCGCATCTGCTTCGGGTCGATGCCGTCGACCTGGCCGCGCAGGAATGGCCGGAACGACACGTCCTTGTACGCCGTGAGCATCAGCGGGAAGAGGAACGTGCGGCAGAACTGCCGGTAGCCCGGCCATGGGCCGCCCGCGCTGCGTTCGAACGACGGGGTGTCGATGAACGTCGGCCGCGCGCCGTGGAACTGCACGTTGTAGACGTAGCCGTCCTTCATGGACAGGCCGGCGTCGAGCGCGTCGGAGAGCAGGTCGAGGTGCAGCAGCGCGGCGTCCTGCAGCTGGCTGAACGTCCACTCGTAGGCGTACGAGATGAACGGGATCGGCTCGTGCTTGAGCACGACCGGCCAGGTGCGGCCCTTCGGCGTGACCTTCTTCGCCTCGGCGGCGGTCAGGGCCTCGGTCCTGACGACCTTGCCCGACTCCATCGCCTTCGCGAAGAACGGCGCCTTCGACATCGCCGCCCAGTCGGCGGCGGCTTCCTCGCTGAGTCCGCGCAGCACGTCCCCGCCCGCGTAGAACACGGTGCTGGAGGGGTCCCGGAACGAGCCCGGGTCGACGTCGGTGCGCGGCGTGTTGGCCGCGGGCACTACTGGCGCTCGGTGTCGGTGGTCGGCGCGGTGATCTCGGGGGCGCCCTTGTCCTTCTTGAACGCACCGGTGATGCGTCGCATGCCCATCTTGGCGACGACACCCGCCCCTGCCGCACCGGCGACGACCGCCGAGATGATCATGCTGCCGCTGCCGGAATCGACGTACACGGTAAAGCCTTCCTGGCTGAGGACGTGGGATCGGAGGTGATTCTACCCGCTCCGTGACGTACTGCTGAACTCGGGGACCGCCGGGCGTGTCCTGTGGACAACGTCCTGGCCAGATTCCCGGTTCCGCCCTGAACATCCGTCGAGTGATCGCGTACGTCGACGAGTCGCTGCGCCTGGACGGCGAGGGCCGGTACGTCCTGGCCGCCGTCCTGGTCCCCGACGCGCGCGCCGACGAAGTCCGGGCAGCGCTGCGTTCGACGCTCCGCCGCGGCCAGCGCCGCTATCACTGGCACGACGAGGGCCCCGCCAGCCGCCTGGCGGTCACCCGGGTGGTGGCCGCGCTCGGCCTCGATGCGGTCGCTGTGACCTCGACGCCGGTCGACGGCGCGCGGCAGGAGCGCGCCCGACGGCGCTGCCTGCGCGTGCTCCTGTGGGAGGTCGAACGGCGCGGGATCGAGTACGTCGTGCTCGAGAGCCGGCACCGCCCGCTGGACCTGGCCGACGCCCAGATGATCGCGCACGCCGGGCGTGCCGGCTGGATCTCGCGGAATCTCAGGTACGCCTTCTGCCGCCCCAGTGAGGAACCGCTGCTATGGCTGCCGGACATCGTGTCGGGAGTCGTGATGCGCGCGCTCGTCGACCGGGAGAGCCGCTACCTGGATCTGCTCGGTGCGCGGGTCGCGACCGTCACCGCCCCGTAGGACACGTTCCCTGGGTTGCTCGCGCTCGTCCACCGGTCAACCACGACCATGTGGACATCACCGTGATCCACACACCCTGGACAGCGCGAAGGCCGGGCGCCCGTCGTCCGGCGGGGAACCCGGCCTCACTTCCAAGGGCCTAGTGGCCCCGGCACGCCTATCGTCACCCCCGCTCGCCCGGGGGTCAAGCACGTTCCTACAGCTGCAGCGACTTGATCTCGAGGAACTCCTCGAGCCCGTGGCGGCCGAGCTCGCGGCCGTTGCCGGACTGCTTGTAGCCGCCGAACGGCGCCAGCGGGTTGAAGCGCCCGCCGTTGACGTCGACCTGCCCCGTCCGCATCCTCCGCGCGAACGCCTTGGCCCGCTCCGCGTCGCCCGACCACACGCCGCCGGAGAGGCCGTAGTGCGTGGAGTTGGCGATCCGCAGGGCGTCGGCCTCGTCGTCGTACGGCATGACGGCGAGCACCGGCCCGAAGATCTCCTCCTGCGCGATCGTCATCTCGGGGGTGACGTCAGCGAAGACGGTGGGGCGGACGTAGTAGCCGCGCTCGATGCCTTCCGGCGCCTCGGGACCGCCGGTGACGAGGGTCGCGCCCTCGTCGATACCCTTGCGGATGTAGTCCTGGACGCGGTCGCGCTGGCGGTCGGACACGAGCGGGCCGAGCTTGGTGTCCGTCGACGTCGGGTCACCGGGCGCGTACGCCTCGGCGGCCGCCTTGACCTGCTCCACCACCTCGGCCTGCCGGTCCCGCGGCACGACGAGGCGCGTCAGCGCGGAGCACATCTGCCCGGCGTTCTGGAACGCCTGCGCCACCGCGATGCGGCCGATCTTCGAGTAGTCGGCGTCGTCGAGGACGACGTTGGCGCTCTTGCCGCCGAGCTCCAGCGCGACGCGCTTGACGGTCTCCGCCGCGAGCTGCGTCACGCGCTTGCCCGCCGCGGTCGAGCCGGTGAACGACACCATGTCCACGCCGGGGTGCGACGCGATGGCCTCGCCGACGACGGGACCGGTGCCGGTGACGAGGTTGAACACGCCCGGCGGCAGCCCGACCTCGTCGATGATGTCGGCGAGCAGGAACGCGCTGAACGGCGCCACCTCGCTCGGCTTCAGCACGACGGTGCAGCCCGCGGCGATGGCCGGGGCGACCTTGTTGACGATCTGGTGCAGGGGGTAGTTCCACGGCGTGATGGCGCCGACGACGCCGACCGGCTCCCGCACGATCAGCGAGTTGCCGACGGTCTCCTCGAACGCGTACTCCGAGACCAGCTGCGCGTACGTCCCCATGACCGTGATGGGCAGCCCCGCCTGGACGAGCTGCGCGAACTTCGCCGGCGCGCCCATCTCCTCGGTGATCGTCGTCGCGATCTCCTCGGCGCGCGCGGTCAGCGTCTCGTGCAGCCGCGACAGGTACTTGGCGCGCTCGTCGACGCTCGTCCGCGAGAACGTCTCGAACGCCGCCCGCGCCGCCGCCACCGCGCGATCCACGTCGGCCGGGGTGCCCTCGGGGATGGTCCCGATGACCTCTTCGGTCGCGGGATTCACGACGTCGATCGTGCCGGTGCCTGCCGACGGCACCCAGGCGCCGTCGATGTAGAGCTGCGTACGGTCGGGCACGGCGTTCCTCCGGTTGTCAGTCCTTGTGGGGCCAGTCGGCGTGCCGGCCCGGGTGGGGCAGGTGCTCGCCGATCATGCCGGGGTGGTCGGTGTCGAGATGGTCGCGCAGCTCGTTCTCGTCAGAGAACCGGAGCTCGCACTCGGGGCACTGATGAACGGCCATGGACGAAGTGTCGCACCACTACGGTGGTGCGCGTGATCCTCCGCCGCGCGCTGCCGTCCGACGACCCGGCCGTGCGCGCGATCCACGTGGCGGCGTTCGAGCGGGACCTCGAGGCCGACCTGTACGACAGCCTGCGCCGCGACGGCGACCTCATCCCCGCGCTCTGTTTCGTCGTCGTCGAGGACGGCGCGGTGGTCGCGCACGTCGCGACGAGCGCGGGACGCATCGCCGGCCGCGTCGTCCCCGCGGTGGGGCCGATCGGCGTACTGCCCGACCGGCATGGCAGGGGCCTCGGGTCGGCGCTCATGCACGCGGTCATCGGCGGCGCGGAGGCGCTGGGAGAACGCTGCGTCGTCCTCCTCGGCTCCCCCGCGTACTACGGCCGCTTCGGCTTCGGGCCCGCCGACCCGGTCGAGGCGCCGGACCCGCGGTGGGGCGAGGACTTCCAGGTACGCCGCCTCACGGCGTGGGACGACTCGGTGCGCGGGCCGTTCGCCTACGCGCCGGCGTTCGGCTGATCCAGCGCCGCCACGACCCTGTCGAACCGCGCGCGGTCCAGCGTCGCGCCCTCCCTGCGGACGCTCCGCTCGCGCAGCCGCAGCATCCTGTCGACGCGCACCCAGCTCGGGCGGCGCTGCCGGTCCCAGCCGCCGCTCCCGATCGCCAGCCAGCCTGGGCGCCCGTCGTGCCGCGGGTTGCTCGACAGGTAGAGCCCGAGGAGCAAACGGCCGTCACGGCCGACGACGAGCACCGGACGGTCCTTTCCCTGGTCGGGCCGGTCCTCGTACGCGACCCACGCCCAGACGACCTCGCCGGGGTCGGCCCTGCCGTCGCGGCGCGGCGCGTACTCGACCCGCCGCCGGAGCAGCTCCCGCAGCCGCCCCAGCGCGTTGCGGACGTCAGGCAAGACCGAGAACGCCGGGCAGGTCGGCGTGGTCGCCGACGACGTGGTGCGCCTCGGGCTCGGGCTGCGAGTCGTCGTCGTAGACGCCGGTGTAGCGCACGGCGGTCATGCCCATCGCGAGCGCGCCCGCGACGTCCGTGCGCCGCAGGTCCCCGACGTGCGCCGTCGCCTCCGGCCGCGCGCCGAGGCCGGCCAGCGCGTGGGTGAAGATGCGCGCGTCCGGCTTGTAGCAGCCGACCTCGTCGGAGAACGACCAGTGGTCGAACGACGCCAGCACGCCGTGCCGGTCGAGGTGTGCCCGCAGCGTCGTGGACGGCGTCATGCCGACGTCGCAGACGATCCCGATTCGGACGCCCGCCTCCTTGAGGGCGGCGAGCGTCTGGGGGACGTTCGGCGTCAGGTGCAGCTCGGCGTCGTCGCCCGCGCGGCCGAACGCCTCGACGAGCGCCGTGCGCACGTCGGCCGGCACGTCGTACCCGAGGTCGGTGACGATCTCCTCCGCCGCCTCGGCGAACGCCACGTGGTCGCCCGCCGTCCACCGCGCCACGAACCGTTCCCACGACTTGTCGAACGCCTTCTCCAGCACGTCGCGCTCGGTCGCGTACCCGGCCTCCTCGAGCAGGCCACTCCACGCGTCGAGCCGGCGGCCGCGGATGTGCCCTACCGAGCCCTCGAAGCAGAGGGTGTTCCAGAAGTCGAACGTCACCGCCTCGATCATGCGACCTGCGGGTCCCTGTCGCGGCCGCGCTTGAGCTCGAAGAAGCCGTCGGTGCCGAGGACGAGCAGCACGCCGTCCCAGAGCCGTCCCGCGTCGTCGCCGCGCGGCGCGGGCGTGACGACGGGGCCGAAGATCGCGGCGTCTCCGACGGCGAGGATCGGGGTGCCGACGTCCTTGCCGACCAGCGCGACGCCCTCGTCGTGGTCGGCGCGCAGGGCGGCGTCGTAGGACTCGTCTCCGGCGGCGGCGATCAGCCCGGCGTCGAGGCCCGCCTCGGCGAGCGCGGCGGCCAGCGTCTCGTCGTCCTTGGGCCGCTTCTCGGCGTGGATCAGCGTGCCGAGCGCCGTGTAGAGGAGGCCGACGTCGGCGCCCGCGTCGCGCGCCGCGACGGCGATCCGCTGGGCGCGGAGGCCGTACGCGTGCCCGGTCGCCTTGGCGGGGTCGTAGCCGGGGGTGGCCTCGTTGAGCATCCGCAGGCTCATGAGCCGCCACTCGACCGTGACGTCGCGGACGGCGGTCACCTCGTACATCCATCGGGACGTGATCCACGCCCACGGACAGACCGGGTCGAACCAGAACCGCGCCGCGACGGTCATCCGTCACCCCTTTCGCACCTGACCGACTCTCCCAGATCCGTGCGAGGATGCCCGAACGAGGGGGACCTACGCAGAGGAGCTGGACGCACGGTGTCGGCCACCAACCTGACCCGCGACGAGGCCCGCCAGCGGGCCTCGATCATCGGCGACGCGTCGTACGACGTGACGCTCGACCTCACGACGGGCGAGCAGACGTTCACGTCGACGACGGTCGCGAAGTTCACCTGCTCCGAGCCAGGCGCGGGGGTCTTCGTCGACCTCATCGCGCCCTCGGTGCAGTCCATCACGCTGAACGGCGAGACCGTCGACCCGGCGACGGCGTTCGACGGCGACCGCATCACGCTGACCGGCCTTGCGGCGAGCAACGAGCTCGTCGTCGTGGCCGAGTGCGCGTACATGCACACCGGCGTCGGCCTGCACCGCTTCACCGACCCCGTCGACAAGCAGGTCTACCTGTACACGCAGTTCGAGACGTTCGACGCGCACCGCGTCTACGCGTGCTTCGACCAGCCCGACGTCAAGGCCGTCTTCACGCTCTCGACGCTCGCGCCGGCCAACTGGGTCGTCGTCTCGAACATGCCCGCGGTGGAGTCCCCCGACAAGGCGCAGGGCGGCTGGTGGCGGTTCGCGCCGTCGCCGCGGATGTCGACGTACATCACCGCGATCGTCGCGGGGCCGTACTACTCCGTGCACGAGAAGCACGGCGACATCGACCTCGGCCTGTACTGCCGCGAGTCGCTGTCGGAGTTCCTCGACCCCGAGGAGCTGTTCACGCTCACCAAGCAGGGCTTCGACTGGTTCCAGGCCAACTTCGACTACCCGTACCCGTTCGGGAAGTACGACCAGCTCTTCGTGCCGGAGTTCAACGCCGGCGCCATGGAGAACGCCGGCGCCGTGACGTTCCTGGAGGACTACGTCTTCCGGTCGAAGGTCACCGACGCCGCCCGCGAGCGCCGCGCCGAGACGATCCTGCACGAGATGGCGCACATGTGGTTCGGCGACCTCGTGACCATGCGCTGGTGGGACGACCTCTGGCTGAACGAGTCGTTCGCGACCTACGCGTCGGTGCTCTGCCAGACGCTGGCGACGCGCTTCACCGGCGGGTGGACGACGTTCGCGAACGTCGAGAAGACATGGGCGTACCGCCAGGACCAGATGCCGTCCACCCACCCCGTCGTCGCCGACATCGTCGACATCGAGGCCGTCGAGGTGAACTTCGACGGCATCACGTACGCCAAGGGCGCCTCCGTCCTCAAGCAGCTCGTCGCGTGGGTCGGCCAGGACGAGTTCCTCTCGGCGCTGCGCTCGTACTTCAAGAAGCACGAGTACGGCAACACCGAGCTCAAGGACCTCCTCGCCGAGCTCGAGACGGCGTCGGGCCGCGACCTGTCGTCGTGGTCCAAGGAGTGGCTGGAGACCGCGGGCGTCAACACGCTGCGTGCGGTGTTCGAGACCGACTCGTCGGGCGCGTTCACGTCGTTCGCCGTGCACCAGGAGGCGCCGGCCGACTGGCCGACGCTGCGTTCGCACCGGATCGCGATCGGCCTCTACTCGGCGACCGGCTCCGGCTTGGAGCGGGTGGACCGGGTCGAGCTCGACGTCGTCGGCTCCGTGACCGAGGTGCCGGAGCTCGTCGGCCGCACCCAGCCGGACCTCGTGCTCGTCAACGACGACGACCTGTCGTACTGCAAGATCCGCCTCGACGAGCGCTCGCTGAAGACGCTGACCGAGCGGCTCGGCGACCTGCCCTCGTCGCTCGCCCGCGCCCTGTGCTGGGCGGCGGCGTGGGACATGACGCGCGACGCCGAGCTGCCCGCGCGCGACTACCTGCGGCTCGTGCTGCGCAACATCGGCACCGAGACCGAGATCGGCGTCGTGCAGACACTGATCCAGCAGTCGATCGGCGCGATCGTCAACTACGGCGACCCGGACAACCGCGTGGCGGCGTACGAGCTGCTCGCCTCCGCCGCGTGGGAGCACCTCAACGCCGCCGAGGCCGGCGGCGACCACCAGCTCGCGTGGACGCGGGCGTTCGTCTCGACGGCCCGCTCGGACGAGCACATCGGGCTGGTGCTCGGGCTGCTCAACGGCACCAGAGACGTCCCCGGCCTCGCCGTGGACGCCGAGCTGCGCTGGCACATCGTCCGCAACCTGGCCGCTCGCGGCGCCATCGACGAGGACGTCATCGCGTCCGAGGCCGAGCGCGACCCGACCGCCGCCGGCGCGCGGCACGCCGTCGCGGCCCGCGCGGCGCGGCCGACCGCCGAGGCGAAGGAAGAGGCATGGGCGTCGATCTTCGACGACCCCAAGCTGCCGAACGCCATGCTCTCGGCGACCATGGGCGGCTTCCAGCAGGCCGACCAGGCGGAGCTGCTGGTGTCGTACGCCGACCGCTACTTCGCCTCGATCGAACGGATCTGGGAGGAGCGGACCAACGAGACGGCGATCAACATCGTCACGACGATGTACCCGTCGGTCCTCATCGACCAGCGCACGATCGACCGGACGAACGACTACCTCAAGACCGGCAACGCCGTTCCCGCGATCCGGCGGCTCCTCGTCGAGGGGCGCGACGGCGTGGAGCGGGCGCTGCGGGCGCGGCAGGTCGACATCGCGGCGGGCGCGGGCAGCGCGTAGCCCGCTTCGCCGCTACGCCGGCGCCGTGGCGTCGAGCAGGTCGGGGAGGTCGCGGCCGCTGCGTACGCCGCGGCCCGCGGCCTGGGCGAGCAGCCGTACGCCCTCGCTCACCCCGCCCGCGACGTCGCCCACGCCGAACGACGACGACATCGCCAGCGCCGCGAGCTGCGTCTCGTGGTCGTTGATGCGCTGCGCCGCGGCCGGGCTGGTGACGATCTCCAGGCGCCGCGTCGCGGGCGCGACGAGGATCAGCACGGCGGGTCGCTCGGTGAGGTCCAGCTCGCCCATGAGGGCGTGCGCGTGCGAGCGCGGGTCGTCCTCGCTCGGGCCGAGGTAGACGCAGAACTGCAGGCCGGTCCAGTCCTCGGCGTCGCGGACGGCACGCGCGATCCGCCCGCGCTGCCTCGTCGTCAGCGGCTTACCAGGAACCACTCGCGCCACCGCCTCCGCTCGACCCGCCACCGAAGCTGCTCCCGCTGGAGCCGCTCGACCCGCCACCGCCAGACGACCCGCCGCCGAACGACGAGCCCGACGACGACCCACTCGACCCGCCGCCGAACGACGAGCCGCTGTCGTGCCACGAGCCGCCGTGCAGGACGGACGCGTTGTCCCAGCCGCCGCCACGGGAACGCTGGAACCCACCGCCCCACCTACCCCCGCCACCGCCCCCGAAGCGGTCACGGATCACGCCGAGGATGGTCGACACGACGGCCAGGAAGATCATGAGCGGGACGAACGCCGCGACGTCGTTGCCTGGGCTGCCACGGTCGCCGAAGGGGCTGATGCCGTACGGGATCTCGTTCGGCAGCGGCGGGAACCCGCCGGCGCCGTCCTCCGGCGTGTCGCTGACGTCGCCGGGGTGGGTCGGCGTCGGCGTGGGCAGCGGGCCGAGGTCGCCGCGGCGGGAGTCGGGCAGCCTGCCGCCGACCTCCCCGACGAGGCTCTCCGCCGCCGCGCGGAACGCCACGGCGATCTCGCCCTCCCGTAGCGGCTCGACCATCTCGTCGAGCGCGGCGTCCAGCTCGGGCTGGCCGATCTTGCCCTCGAGGCCGGCGCCGAGCTCGATGCGGATCCGCTGCTCGCGCAGCGCGACGAGGATGAGCATGCCGTTGTCGGACTGCGCGTCGCCGATGCCCCAGCAGTCGAACATCCGCTGCGCGTACGACGACACGTCGTCGCCGCCGAGCGTCGGCACGGTCACGGCGACGATCGCGTGCTTGCCGCGGAGGCGGTACGCGAGCAGGTCCGCGACGAGGTACGCCTCGTCCTGGGGAGGCACGACGTTGGCGGCGTCGACGACGGGGAGGTTGCCGTGCTTCGGCAGGCCCGTGCAGTCCTTGGCCGCGGCCACCCCAGGGAACGCCGCGACGGCGGCGGCCGTGCACGCGGCGAGCGTGAGCAGACGTAGTCGCACGGTGCGTCCCTCCCTGTTCCGGCGGGCGCAATCCTCGCACGCCACGGCCGAAACACCCTGGGCACGGCGTACGGGAGCCGAGTAGCGTGCGCAGCGCGGACGAGGAGGTGCCCATGGGAAGCAAGGACAAGGGCGGTCGCGAGACCAAGAAGCCCAAGAAGGACAAGAAGTAGCCCACCAGGCCGGGCGGCCCCGCCACTGTGCACGCGACTGAGCACGCGCTGTGGCGGCGCCGCACCGGTGGCTCCCGCCACGCCGGTCCGCCGCGTACCCACGCCACACCTCCTTCCGCTCGCACGGAGACTCGTTGATCACGCACGTCGTCCTCATGAAGCTCACCGACCGCGCCGACGCGCCCGAGGCGAAGCGCCGGGCCGAGGCGCTGGCCGGCGTCGTGCCGTCGCTGCGCTCCGTACGCGTGGACCTCGACACGCTCGGCCTCGACGGCTCGTCGGACCTCGCGCTGACGACGACGCACGACGACGCCGCGGGGCTGCGCGCGTACGCCGAGCACCCCGCGCACCAGGACCTCCTCGGCTGGCTGCGGCCGCGACTCGCGGGGCGCGCCGCCGTCGACTACGAGAGCTGACGGCAGGCGGGCCCGGACTACGCGGGCCCGGCCCGCGCCTCGATGGCGGGGAACGCGCGCGCGGGCTCGGGCTCGTACGGCACCGGCACCCGGACGCCGCACCAGTCGGCGGCGGTGACCACGACGTAGTCATGGAAGTGGACGCCCGCGTAGAACGCCGCCGCGCGGAGCCGCCGTACCAGCTCCTCGTCCGCCGGCTCGACAGCCGCCACCCCGGCGGAGGACAGCCGCGCCACCGCGAGGCCCGCCCCGTCGTGGCCCACGACCGCGTCGATCGCGCGGCCGACCGGCGCCGCGAGCCTGCGTACTGCACCGACGCCCACGGACACCGTCCACCGCACCCGCGACGCGACGTCGGTGACGAACACCAGCAGCTCGTCGCGCGACACCCCGCGCATCTCCCTGCGCGCCACCGCCACGACGTCCTCGGCACGCCGCAGTGGCACCGCCTCGTCGACCTCCACCGAGCGCCGTCCCAGCTCGAACGCCGCCGCGACGGCCGCCGCCTTCGCCGGACCCATCCCCGACAGGTCGGCCAGCTCCGCGGCGGACGTCGCCGCGAGCGCGCGGATGTCGCGGTGTCGCCCGACGAGGTCGCGGGCGAGGTCGAGCGCGCTCTGGCCGCCGCGGCCGTTGCGCAGCACGAGCGCGACGAGCTCCAGCTCGGACAGCTGTCTGGGGCCGCAGCGGAAGAGCCGCTCGCGCGGGCGGTCGTCGAGCATGGGCCTCACCTCCTGGACGCAGAGCCTGGAGGAGGGGTGTGACAGGAAGTTATCCCCAGGGGTACGCGCCGAGGGCGCGGAACTGCTCGGCGGTCGAGTGCTGCCAGACGTAGAGCGACGCGCCCAGCACGCCGCGCCGCTTCGCGACGTCCACGAAGCGCCAGACCTCCCGGCCTGTCGGGTCACCGCGACGGCCGCCGTACGGCCCGAAGTCGAACGCCTGCCCGATGAAGTGCAGCGGCTTCCCGAACGGCGCCAGCCGCCCGATCGACCGGACGATCTCGCGGCCGGGCTCGTTGCAGTTCCAGTACGCCATCACGGCGAACGCGTCGACGTACGGCACCTGCGTCCGGTAGTCGTACGTCTTCCACCAGTGGTCGTTGGTCGGCGGCACGGTCGAGACGACCGGGCGCTCGCCGACGGCGCGCTGCACCAGCCCGAGGTAGACGCGGAGCCGCTTGCGCGTCAGCTGGGTCCCCTCGCTCGGCGACTCGATGTCCGGCGAGAACGCGTCGATCCGGTGCCCGCCGACCGAGAACGCCAGCGTCCGCGCGGCGCGCGTGGCGTCGGCGACCGGGTCGTACAGGTACGGGAAGTCCCACGCGACGACCTTGATGCCGGCGGCGTGTGCCAGCGGCAGCAGCGCACGCAGCTCGGGCGCGGCGTAGAAACCGGACTTCGAGGAGCCCGTACGGACCCAGATCGACGTGAGGCCCGCGGCCTTCGCCTTGCGAACGACCGCCGCCGCGGAGCCACCCTCGGTGCGCTCCCACTCGTACGTCCACATGCCCTTGCCGCGCAGCGCGTCCAGCGAGGGCTTGCGCGCCAGCGCGGGCAGCGCGGCGGGCAACGCCGACTCCGGCACGACGACGGAGGGACGCCACGGCTTGTACGGCGTGCCGCCGCGCGGGCGTTTCGGCGGCGGGCAGCCGGTCAGCGCGACGGGGCCGGCCGGCAGCGGGTAGAGCGGCTTCGCGACCGGCGCCTTCGTCGGGGACTTCGGCGGCGTGACGCGGGCCGCCGTCGGCGACGGCGAGGGCTTCACGGCGGAAGGCGTGACCGAAGGCACAGCGGCGACGGTACGAACGGCGGGAGACGAGTGACGCACGGCGGCGACCGCGCCGCTGCCGCCCACGAGCAGCGCCGCGGCGCCGATCGCGAGGAGCCTGCGGGCGTCGTTCGTCACGCGTCCGAGTGTCACACGCGGACAACGCGCCGCAGGCCCGAGCCGTTGCACGAGCAGCCGTGAGGACAGCCGAGTGTGGCCGGATAGGTTGGGCCGTATGGCGTACCCCCCGGCGCGGCGGCTCGACCTCGTCGAACGCATCCACGGCCACGACGTCGCCGACCCGTACCGCTGGCTCGAGGACCCGCACTCCGACGAGACCCGCGCGTGGTCCGAGGCGCAGGACGCGCTCTGCCGCGCGACGCTCGACTCGTACGACGGCCGCGACCACCTGCGGAAGCGCATCACCGCGCTGCTCGGCGCGGGCATGGTGAGCGCGCCCGCGTGGCGCCAGGGCCGCGCGTTCTTCATGCGGCGCAGCCCGGAGCAGGAGCACGCCGTCCTTCTCGTCCGCGAGCCGGACGGCACCGAGCGGACGCTCGTCGACCCGATGGCCGTGGACGCGAGCGGCACCACGACGCTTGACGCCTGGCAGCCGTCGAAGGAGGGGGCGCTGCTCGCGTACCAGCTCTCCACCGGCGGCACCGAGGAGAGCCTGCTGCGCGTCATGGACGTGACGACCGGCGAGACCGTGGACGGCCCCGTCGACCGCACGCGCTACTCCCCCGTCGCGTGGCTGCCCGGCGGCGAGTCGTACTACTACGTCCGCCGTCTCCCGGTGACCGAGGTCCCCGCCGGCGAGGAGCAGCTGCACCGCCGCGTCTACCTCCACCGTCTCGGCACGCCGCACGACGACGACCGCGAGATCCACGGCGCGGGGCTCGACAAGACCAACTACTACAACGTCTCCGTCTCCATGGACGGCCGCTGGCTCGTCGTCTCCGCCAGCGCGGGTACGGCGCCACGGGACGACGTCTGGCTCGCCGACCTGCAAGGCGACGGCGTACTCAGAGAGGTCCAGGTCGGCGTCGACGCGCAGACCGGTCTGCACGTGCACCGCGACGGCCGCCTGTACGTCTCCACCGACCGCGACGCGCCGCGCGGCCGCCTCTGCGTCACGACCCCCGACAAGCCGGAGTACGAGCACTGGCGCGACCTGATCCCCGAACGCCCCGACGCCGTCCTCGACGGCTGGGCGCTCACCGACGACGCGCTCGTCGTCGCGCACACGACGCACGCCGTCAGCGTCCTCGCCGTCCACGACAGGGAGACGGGCGCGCACCGCTACGACGTCACGCTGCCCGGTCTCGGCTCGATCGGCGGGCCTGGCAGCGACCCCGACGGGGGCGACCACGCGTGGTTCGGCTGGACCGACTTCGTCACGCCACCGCGCGTGCACCAGCTCGACGCGACGACCGGTGACGTCACCGTCTGGGCCGAGCCGCCGGGCACGGTCGACGTGCCCGAAGTCGTTGCGCGCCAGGTGTTCTACGCCTCGAAGGACGGCACACAGGTCCCGATGTTCGTGCTCTCGCCGCCGGGCGACGTACCCCGGCCGACGATCCTCAACGGCTACGGCGGCTTCAACATCTCGATGACCCCCGGCTACTCCGCGGCGATCGCGGCGTGGGTCGAGGCTGGCGGGACGTACGCCATCGCCTGCCTGCGCGGCGGCTCCGAGGAGGGCGAGGAGTGGCACCGCGCGGGGATGCGCGAGCGGAAGCAGAACACGTTCGACGACTTCCACGCGGCCGCGGAGTGGCTGCGCGCCAACGGTGTCGCCTCCCGCCTCGGCATCTCCGGCGGCTCCAACGGCGGCCTGCTCGTCGGCGCCGCGCTGACCCAGCGGCCCGACCTGTACGACGCCGTCGTCTGCTCCGCGCCGCTGCTCGACATGGTGCGGTACGAGCGCTTCGGCCTCGGCCAGACGTGGAACGACGAGTACGGCACCGCCGACGACCCCACGGAGTTCGGCTGGCTCCTGGGTTACTCGCCGGTCCACGCGGTGCGCGAGGGGACGGCGTACCCGGCGGTGCTGTTCACGGTGTTCGACAGCGACACGCGCGTGGACCCGTTCCACGCCCGCAAGATGTGCGCCGCGCTGCAGCACGCGACGTCGAGCGAACGCCGCATCCTGCACCGCCGCGAGAAGGACGTCGGCCACGGCGCCCGCTCCATCAGCCGCGGCGTCGAGCTGTCGGTGGACACCATGGCGTTCTTCGCCGCCCAACTCGGACTGGAGCTGCTGTGACGCGGATCGTGCTGTTCGGAGCCACCGGCTACACCGGCCGCCTCACCGCGGAGGCGCTGGTACGCCGTGGCGCGAGCCCGGTCCTCGCCGGCCGCAACCGCGACGCGCTGACCGAGCTCGCGACGAGCCTCGGCGGCCTCGACATCGCCGTCGCGGACGTCGCCGAGCCCGCCACCGTGGACCGCCTCGTCGCCGACGGCGGCGTGCTCGTCTCGACGGTGGGGCCGTTCGCGAAGTGGGGCGAGCCCGCCGTCGAGTCCGCCATCAGGAACGGCGCGACGTACCTCGACAGCACGGGCGAGCCCCCGTTCATCCGGCGGGTGTTCGAGGAGTTCGGCCCGCGCGCGCAGTCGCCGATGATCACGGCGTTCGGCTACGACTACGTCCCCGGCAACCTCGCCGCCGCCGTCGCCCTGGAGCGGGCGGGCGACGCCGCGACGCGGGTCGACGTCGGGTACTTCACGACGGGCAAGGGCGCGTTCAGCGCGGGGACGTTCGCGTCGCTCATGACGTCGTCGCCCGAGTCGTTCCGGTTCACCGACGGCGCGCTGCGCGACGAGCGGAGCGCCAAGAGCGTGCGGTCGTTCGACGTCGACGGCGAGTCCCGCGACGGCGTCTCGATCGGTTCGTCCGAGCACTTCGCGCTGCCGCGGATCGCGCCGCGGCTGCGCGAGGTCAACGCGTACCTCGGCTGGTTCGGCAACCTCTCCCGCGGCGTCCAGGCGGGCAGCGCCGTCGCCGACAAGGTGCCGGGCGTCGAGGCCGCGATGCGCGCGTTCCTCAAGGCGGTGCCGATGCCCGCGCCCGGCAGCGGCCCTGACGAGGAGACCCGCAGGCAGGGCGGCAGCCACGTCGTGGCGATCGCGTACGACGCCACCGGCGACGAGCTCGCGACCGCGCGCGCCGTCGGTGTGGACGGCTACACCTTCACCGCCGAGGTGCTGGCGTGGGGCGCGATGCACGCCGACGAGATCAAGGGCACCGGCGCGCTCGGCCCGGTCGAGGCGTACGGCCTCGCGGCGCTCCGCGAGGGCTGCGAGTCCGCGGGGCTGAACGTCACGTAGTAGCGCTTGGCGACGAACCACCAGCGATCACTCGCGGTGACGGTCCCCGCCCTGCTGCCGCAACCGGGTTGCGGTCTGTGCGGGGAGAAGGAGCAATTCGCACCCCGATCAAGGTGAGGTCGCGCGGCAAGCGCCTTGCGGTCACGCTCCGTGAACACAGCACCGTCTCGCCAAGCCTTCTAGTCGGGCAGGCCGAGCCGCGCTGAGGCCGACTCGCCGCGCCGCGCGACCGGCACCAGTGACGATGCGGCCGCCAGCCCGAACGGCGGCAGGTTGGTGTAGATCGCCTCGTACGCGCCGTCCTTCACGAGGTACGTCTCGTGGTAGACGCCGACGTCGCCGGAGTCCGCGACCAGCCGGTTGAAGCGCCGCCACGGCTCGGCGTGCGGCAGCCCGGGGTCGCGGGCGAACCTGCGCAACGACTCGAAGTCGCGCCAGTACTGCACCGAGATCGTCGTGCGGCCGAACGCCTGCTCGACGCCGAGGCAGCCGAGCTCGGGATGCGTGCCGAGGTGCTTGACCATGGCCGTGAACGCCTTCGCGATCGGCGCCCACCTGTGCACCGCCCAGGGCTTGTTGAACCGCATGCCGATGACCAGCACGACGAAGTCGCCCTCGATCTCGGCGGCGAACCTGCCCTTGCGCACCGCGCCCATCAGGACTCCTTCGGGACGACCTTCCCGCCGAGGTGCACGACGAGGTCGTAGTGGTCGGTGCTGTGCCAGTGCTCCACGATCCGCCCGTCGCGCACCGTGAACACGTCGAGGCCGAGCGCGCTGAACGACCTCCCGGTCGCCGGCAGGCCTGCCCACGGGCCCCGGTGCGTGCCGCGGTACGTCACCCTCGTCACGACGCGCCCGTCGTCGGCGCTGAACAGGTCGTCCACGGTGGCGGTGAAGTCGGGGAACTTCGTGAACCAGGCCGTGACCATCGCGGCGAAGCCGTCCCTGTCGATCGGCTCGTCGTTCTCGACGGCGTCGTCGGCGTACAGCTCGCGGACGGCGTCCTCCGACGCCTCGCACCACACCCGCCGCCAGTAGTCGCGGACCACCGCCTCGCTCACGCGGGGCCTCCCGCGTACGGCGCCAGCGCGGCCTTCTCCTCGTCGGTCAGCGGGCGGGACGCGCCGGCGGCGTAGTCGTACGCCACCATCACCGCCACCGCCCGCCCGACGACCGCGCCGTCCTGCTCCATCGTGTAGCCCATCGAGAACGACTTCGTCCCGACGCGCTCGACCCACGCGGTCGTCCTGACCGGGCCGACCCCGAACAGGATCGGCTTCACGAAGTCGATCTCCGTCCGCGCGAGGATCAGCCCGGCCAGCACGATGAGCTCACCGCTGACGTGCCGGAAGAACGCCACGCGGGTGTCCTCCAGGTACGTGAGGAACGTCGCGTTGTTGACGTGCCCCATCGCGTCGGTGTCGCCGAAGCGCACCGGCGTCTCGTGCGTGAACAACTACGCGAGACCCGCGTCCAGCGTGACCTCGATGTCATTGCTCAGCGCGCGCGAGACGGGGCACGCGGCCTTCGCCGTCTGCGCCGCCTCGGTGAACGCCGCCTCGTCGAACGACCCGGTGCCGCGCACCTTGATCTCCGAGCGCGTGATGCCGAAGCCCGACTCGCCCTTCTCGATGTGCACCTGCACGGTCGTCTCGAGGCGCTCGGCGGGCGTGCCGAGCTTCGCGAGGCCGTTGGCGAGCGACATCGAGTAGCAGGACGCGTGGGCGGCGGCGATGAGCTCCTCGGGCGAGGTGACGCCGTTCGGGCTCTCGGCACGCGCCGGCCAGTTGACGTCGAGCGGACCTGCCGCCCCGGACGAGTCGAGCGCCACGGTGCCCTTGCCCGTGAACAGCTCGCCTTCCCACGTGGTCGTCGCGGAACGCATCACCATGTCGTACTCCTAGTCGTCGGCTGTGGCTCCATCCAACCGCGCCGGGGACGTACGGCACCAACTCAGACGTGGCAGTTGTCGACCACCGAGCGACATCGCCCCGATGACACCGGGGACCTCGCCGCGCGATCGGACTCGGTCACGGACGAAGGAGCACGTCGCGATCGGTAAGGACGCCACTGTCTCCGCGTGTAGAGAGTGGCGGTTCGGCTCCCAGCGCGCGATGCGCGCCCGCGACTGCCTGCACCATGCGCGCTCGGCATCTCCTGGTACCTGCGGTACTCGGGCTCTTGATGCCCTTGGCCAGCCCGGCGGCGGCGGCACCAGCCTGCGTCGTCCTGAACTGGCGCAGCGGCGATACCTGCGCGTTCGAGGCGCCTGCGGGCGCCTTCGTGTTCGGCGGTGTGGCGACCGCGAGGGAGGGTGAGGGAGTCTGGATCGCCGTCGAGGTCGTCTTCAACGGTGTCGTCATCGACAGCTGCTACGGCAGTGCCGTCGCCGGCGAGGCCGCGGCCTGTGAGGGCAACGGCCAGGCGTTTGCGCCGTCGCTCACTCACGTCTGCCGCGTCTGGGGTAGCGGAGGTCCGAAGTTCCACTGCGCGGACCCACCCGCGCTGCCGATGGGGCGCTAGCGGATCGTGTAGGTCCCGCCCCGGTCGAGGGTGTCGTCGAGGACGACGGCACAGGGCTCGCGCTCCTCGGCCGGGGTCCCGGGCGCACCCGCGCACAGCGTGTCGTGGGGTCGCACCAGCACCTGGAAGTGCAGGTCGGTGAGGGTCGTGCCCGCGACGGCCTTGGTATTTCTCGGCAACGCGGCCAGCGGCACGGTCCACGTGATCGCCGCGCCCTTGACCGACGGCGGCTTGAGCGCGATGCGGCGGATCGACGACCCGACGCACCACTCCTGGATGGCCGCGCCGGCCTGTCCCGCAACCTCCCGGGTGTAGTAGTCGACGCCGAACAGACAGCCCGGACCCTGCGCGAGCACGCGGTAGACGCCGACGCTGCCGCCGGGCGGCGCGGGCGGCGCGCTGAGCCGCATCGTCACGGTGAAGCCGGTCACCGCCGTAGTCCGCTTCCCACGTACGACTCGAGTGGTTCTCATCGTCCGGAACTCGACGGCCGTGACGTCGGCATACGCCTGGCTGCCGACAGGCGTCGAGGTGTCCTGACTGCGCCAGTAACCGCCGGCGTTGGCGTCGTTCGAGGGGTCCGTCATCTGCGGCACAGGTCCTGCCACCGGGGGAGCCGCGAGAACGGCTCACACGCTCACCGCCGCGACGACCGAACGCCGGAACGTCGTATCGCTCCCCCGAACGTCACGCAGCCATCTCCAGGCGGGCCGGCGGTCACCGTAGCATCGGCCCCGCGCGCGGGGAACGGCGCATACGTGTCAGTCGCGGACGAGCTTGCGGTACGTCACGCGATGCGGCCGCGCGGCCTCGGCGCCGAGGCGCTCGACCTTGTTCTTCTCGTAGTCGGCGAAGTTGCCCTCGAACCAGAACCACCGCGCCGGGTCCTCGTCGGTGCCCTCCCACGCGAGCATGTGCGTTGCCACGCGGTCGAGGAACCACCGGTCGTGTGAGATCACGACGGCGCAGCCTGGGAACTCCAAGAGCGCGTCTTCCAAAGACCTGAGCGTCTCGACGTCGAGGTCGTTCGTCGGCTCGTCGAGGAGGAGGACGTTGCCGCCCGACTTCAACGTCAGCGCGAGGTTGAGGCGGTTCTTCTCACCGCCCGAGAGCACGCCGACCGGCTTCTGCTGGTCGGGCCCCTTGAAGCCGAACGCCCCGACGTACGCCCGCGACGGCATCTCCCTCGACCCGACCTTGATGTGGTCGAGGCCGTCGCTCACGATCTCCCAGACGTTCTTGCTCGGGTCGAGACCGCCGCGCGACTGGTCGACGTACGAGATCTGCACGGTCGGGCCGATCCGCAGCTCGCCCTCGTCGGGCTTCTCCTCGCCGATGACGGTCTTGAACAGCGTCGTCTTGCCGACGCCGTTCGGCCCGATGATGCCGACGATGCCGCCCGGCGGAAGCGAGAACGACAGGTCCTCGATGAGCACCCGGTCGCCGAAGCCCTTGCGCAGCTTGACCGCCTCGATGACGGTCGAGCCGAGGCGCGGACCCGGCGGGATGTTGATGCCCTCGGGGTCGTACGCCTTGGAGCGCTCGGCCTCGGCGGCGAGCTCCTCGTAGCGGGAGAGGCGGGCCTTGCTCTTGGCCTGCCGTGCCTTCGGGTTGGAGCGCACCCACTCGAGCTCGCGTTCGAGCTCCTTCTTGCGCTTGGCGTCCTTCTGCCCCTCGACCTTGAGACGCGCGGACTTGGTCTCGAGGTACGTCGTGTAGTTGCCCTCGTACGGGTAGCAGCGGCCCCGGTCGATCTCGAGGATCCACTGCGCGACGTTGTCCATGAAGTACCGGTCGTGGGTGACCGCGAGGACGGTGCCCGGGTACTTCTCCAGGTGCTGCTCGAGCCAGAGCACGCTCTCGGCGTCGAGGTGGTTGGTGGGCTCGTCGAGGAGCAGCAGGTCGGGCTGCTCGAGGAGCAGCTTGCACAGCGCGACGCGGCGGCGTTCGCCACCGGAGAGCACCGAGACGTCGGCGTCGCCGGGCGGCAGGCGCAGCGCGTCCATCGCGAGGTCGAGCTGCGCGTCGAGCTCCCACACCTCGCCGTGGTCGAGCTTCTCCTGCAGCTCGCCCATCTCGGCGAGCAGCTTCTCCATGGTGTCCGGGTCGGCCTCGCCCAGCTGCTCCGAGATCTCGTCGTAGCGCTTCACCCAGCCGCGCTTCTCGGCGACGGCGTCCTCGACGTTGCCGCGGACGTCCTTGGTGTCGTCGAGCTGCGGGTCCTGCGAGAGCAGGCCGACGGTGAAGCCGGGCGAGAGCCGCGCGTCGCCGTTCGACGGCTGGTCGAGCCCGGCCATGATCCGCAGGACGGTCGACTTGCCGGCGCCGTTCGGGCCGACGACGCCGATCTTCGCGCCGGGCAGGAACGCGAGCGTGACGTCGTCGAGGATGACCTTGTCGCCGTGCGCCTTGCGCACCTTCTGCATCGTGTAGATGAACTGCGCCATGCGCGACATCCTGCCAGCAGGCGTTCGTGCCGGCCGCATCGAAGAACTGACCCATGCCCCGACGCCTTCTCGTCGCCTCGATCTCCGCGCTCGCCCTCCTCTCGCCGGCCGCGTTCGCGTACCCGCCGACGCCGCTCACGACGTACAGCACGTCGTCGAACGTCCGCCTCCTCAAGAACGTCCCGACCGGCATGGGCGTCGGCGGCAAGTTCTCCGGCGGCTACTACTTCCACACGACAGCGCGCTCGACCGGCTACCGCGGCCCCTCGGGCGACGCGATCTCCGACGGCGGCCTGTGGGTGTTCGACGTCAAGGACCCGGAGAACCCGCAGGTCGCCGCGCACCTGCCGCTCCCCCTCTGGCAGAACGAGGACGTGGACCTCTCCGCGAAGCGCAAGATCCTGCTGATCGCGATGGACCGGCGTACGTCCACCGCTCCCGCGCCGGCGCCGATCGACAGCCCGCAGCTGCCCGGCGTGCTCTTCGTGTACGACATCGCCGACCCGGCGAAGCCGACGCTGAAGTCCGCGCTGACGCTGCCCGCCGAGGTCGGCACCGACAAGAACGGCAAGCGCCTGCACGGCGCCGGCCACACCGCGAGCTGCGTCCTCGACTGCCGGTACGCGTACCTCACCGGCGCCCGCGACGGCAGCGTCCTCGTCGCCGACCTGCGCGACCCCGCGAACCCGAAGCTCATGGGCACCGTCGCGACGCCGGCCGGCGCGGCGTACAAGGCGTACGACCCCGGCCTGGTCCACGACGTGAACGTCGACCGGTACGGCAACGTCTGGATGTCCGGCACCGGCGGCACTGCCGTCTACGCGCCGGTGCGCAACCCGATGAAGCCCCAGCTGCTCGCGGCCACGAGTGCCGCCGACAACGCGCGCACCAACCAGGTCATCCACCACAACACGATGCGGCTCGACCGCGACACGGTGCTGCTCAGCGAGGAGTCGTTCAACGCCTGCGGCGCCGACGACCCGGCGTCAGCGGAGCCGCAGGGCGGCCGCTTCCAGACGTGGCGCATCGACCGCGTCGCCAAGCGGCTCGTGCCGCTCGCGCTGTTCTCCAAGAAGGTCCCGAACGTCCGCTCCTGCAGCAGCCACTGGATGGACGTCAACAGGCACGAGGTGGTCGCGGACGCGTTCTTCGAGGCGGGCACGCGGTTCTTCGACGTGCGCGACCCGGGCGTCATGCGACAGGTCGGCTGGTTCCGCGCGAACGACGGCGCGGCCGGCCAGGCGCAGTACGTCCCCGGGCGCCCCGACCTCGTCTACGTCTCCGACTACCTGCGCGGCCTCGACATCGTGAAGATCGACAACGGCGGGGCCGGCGCGGCCGAGGTGACCGGCACCGAGGGCGAGGGACTGACGATGCTCCCGGCCAAGCTGACGTTCAGGCCCAGCGCCGACTTCGGGTACGCCTGCCCGGTGCCGTCGCTGTAGGAGTTCGCGCGCGTACGGCGAATCCTGCCGTCATGGCCCGCCGTCTCGTCCTCGCCACCGTGTCCGCCGTCGCCCTGGCCGCGCCTCTCGCGCAGGCCCTGCCGCCGACGCCGCTGACGACGTACAGCACGTCGAAGAACGTCAGCCTCCTCACCAACGTCCCCACCGGCGTCGGCGTCGGCGGCAAGTTCTCCGGCAAGTACTACTTCCAGACGACGGCGCGCTCGGCGACGTACGGCACCCCCGACACCGCCTCCGACGGCGGCCTCTGGGTCTTCGACGTCTCGAAGCCGGAGACGCCCTCGGTCGTCGCGCACCTGCCGCTGCCCGTCTGGCAGAACGAGGACGTCGACCTCTCGCCCGAGCGCAAGATCCTGCTCATCTCGATGGACCGCCGCCGCGCGACGTCGCCCTCTCCCGCGACCGTCCCGCAGGCGCCGTACATCCCGGGCGTGCTCTTCGTGTACGACATCGCGACGCCCGGCCAGCCGAAGCTGCTCTCCGCGCTCCCGCTGCCCGCGTCCGCCGGCACGGCCAAGGACGGCAGCCCGCTCGGCGGCGCCGGCCACGTCGCCAACTGCATCGCCGGCTGCAAGTACGCCTACGTCACCGGCTCGCGCGACGGCGCCGTGGTCGTCGTCGACCTGCGCGACGCGGCCAACCCGAAGGTCATGGGCTCCGTCAAGACGCCCGCGGGGACGGCCAACCCGGCGTTCAACCCGGGCACCGTCCACGACGTGCACACGGACGCGTACGGCAACGTCTGGATGGCCGGCTCCGGTGGCACCGCGATGTACGACCGCATCACCGACCCGCTCGAGCCGAAGCTGCTCGCCTCGACCACCAAGCGCGACAACAC
The DNA here is from genome assembly GCA_035556555.1 of Frankiaceae bacterium. GTDB lineage: Bacteria > Actinomycetota > Actinomycetes > BP-191 > BP-191 > BP-191. The sequence goes on along the minus strand of DATMES010000053.1, from coordinate 2,285 downwards.
GCGGACCAACGCGCTGATCCACCACAACACGATGCGCCTCGACCGCGACCACGTGCTCGTCGGCGAGGAGGCGTTCACCGGCTGCGGCGCCGACGCGCCGGTTGCGTGGGACGACCCGCAGGGCGGGCGGTTCCAGACCTGGCGCATCGACCGGCGCGCGAAGCGGCTGGTGCCGGTGGCGCAGTTCCAGAAGCGCATCCCCGGCGTGACGTCGTGCTCGTCGCACTGGTTCGACCTCAACGGCCACGACGTCGTCGCGGACGCGTTCTACGCCGGCGGGGTGCGCTTCCTCGACGTCCGCGACCCGAAGCGCATCCGGCAGGTCGGATGGTTCCGGTCGAGCGACGGCGCGGCAGGCCAGGCGCAGTTCGTGCCGGGCCGACCCGACCTCGTGTACGTCTCCGACTACCTCCGCGGCCTCGACGTGGTCAAGATCGCCGGCGGCGGCCGCGGCGCGCCGACCACGGCCGAGGGAGGCAACGACGCGCTGCGCGTCAAGCCCGCGCCGATCGCGTTCACCGGCAGCGAGGACTTCGGGTACGCCTGCCCGGTCCCTTCGCTGGTCAAATAGGCGGCACCGCCTCCGCGATCTTGGGTCCGGTTGGTGATGGAATGACTCGACACTGCCGCACCCCGGAGGACCGTCCGTGCCCACGCGCCGTCTCGTCGTCGCGCTGACCGTCTTGCTGCTCGGCGTCTTCGGCGTCGGCCTCGTGACGGCGCTCGGCCGCTCCGGCGACGACGGCAAGCCCGCCGCGCGGCCCTCGGCCAGCCCGTCGTTCTCGACGCCGCCAGTCACGTCGCAGCCGCCGGGTACGACGCCCGCCACGGTCTCCCCGACCAAGGCTCCAGCGTCGCCCACCACGCCGCCGACGACGACCCCGCCCCCCGGCACCGACGGGTCAGGGGACGGGTCGGGCGACGGGTCGGGCGACGGGTCCGGGGACGGGTCCGGGGACGGGTCCGGGTCCGGCGGGTCGGGTGGCTCCGGCGGCGGCTCGGGAGACCCGAAGATGCCCAACACCGGCGCCCCCGCCGCCCTCGCGCTCGTCGCGGCCGCGTCGCTGGCCGGCGCCGCGGGCGTACGCCGCCTCTCCCGCTAGTGCTGCACCTGCGGGTCGTCTCGCCCGCGGGACGTACCGACGAGATCGTCGCCCTGCTGCGCGCCGAACGCGCCGCCTCCAACCTCACCTTCCTCCCCGGCGCCGCCCTCGAGCCGCCGGGCGACGTCGTCACGTGCGACGTGGCCCGCGAGGCCGTCAACGACGTCCTCGCCGCGCTGCGTGTCATGGGCATCCACCGCGAGGGCTCCATCGCGGTCGAGCACATCGACGTCTCGGTCAGCGACGTCGCGGAGGCGGCCGAACGGTTCGCGCCCGGCTTCGGCAGCGACGCCGCGGTGTGGGAGGAGGTGGACGCGCGGGTCAGGGACGACTCGACGCTGACCGCCGGCTACCTGACGTTCCTCGTCGTGGCGTCGTTGATCGCGGCGGTCGGCCTGATGGAGGACTCGACGGTGCTCGTCGTCGGGGCGATGGTCGTCGGGCCGGAGTTCGGGCCGATCGCGGGGCTGTCGGTGGGGCTGTTCAAGCGCCGCGGCCGGCGGGTCCGTACGGCGCTCACGACCCTCGCCGTCGGCCTCGTGGCGGGCATCGTCGCGGCGTACGTCTTCACGCTCGGCGCCGACGCGCTCGACCTCGTGCCGGATCGCGAGCGCGCGCTGACGGCGTTCGTCGTGGAGCCATCCGTGTTCTCGGCGGTCATCGCGTTCCTCGCCGGCATCGTCGGCACGCTCTCGCTGACGCAGGCCAAGGCGGGCGCGCTGATCGGCGTGCTCATCTCGGTCACGACGATCCCCGCGGCGGCCGCGATCGGCGTCTCCGCCGCCCTCGGCAACCCCACCGACGCGCGCGGCGCGGCCGTCCAGCTGCTGCTCAACGTCGTCGCGCTCGTCGTCGCCGGCGTCGTCACGCTCTGGGTGCAGCGCGCCGCGTGGGAGCTCGTCGACTAGCGGCGCTCGGCGAGACCGACTCGCTGGTGACCGGCGTGACGGTTCTCGTTCCGGTGCCTCTGCGCTTGATCGGGTGCGATCTGCGCTTTTTCGCCGCACGGCCCGCAACCTGGAGCCCTGTCCACCCTGGCTCGCGCGGGGCCTGGATCGTGCCGGGCAGGAGCCCCTTCGGCGCTCGACCACCACCAGAACGGCGGTCGACCCGGACGAGCGGCGCCCGCGCACCCGCGTCGGCCCAACCCTGCAGCCCAGCAGCCGGTCTCACGCGTAGTGA
>DATMES010000052.1 GCA_035556555.1 Frankiaceae bacterium | reverse complement strand
ACCTGCGACAGGCGACGCCCTGCGACACCTGGCACCTGCGACGACCGGACGGGAGTGACCGTGGCTGCAACCTGCGACGTGTGCGGCAAGGGGCCGGGCTTCGGCATGTCCGTGTCCCACTCGCACCGCCGGACCCGCCGCCGCTGGAACCCCAACATCCAGCGCGTACGCGCCCTCGTCGGCCGCACCCCCAAGCGCCTGAACGTCTGCACCTCCTGCCTCAAGGCCGGCAAGGTCCAGCGCGCCGGCTAGCGCCTGGCGAAACGGCCTGGATCGTGGCCGAGCGTGACCGTCCGCGTGTCCCGGTGACCGCCTCCGCGTGATCGGGGTGCGTTTTGCGCCTTCTTCCCGCACGGCCCGCAACCCGGTTGCGGACCTGACCGGCGGTGCCGTCACTGCAGGTGATCGCAGACGGCGGTTCGCCAGCTAGACACCCAGCCGCCAGCCGTGCCACACCGGGCCGATCCCTGAGCCCAGCGAGAACCCCGCCGCGATGGCGCCGGTGACGTACTCCTTCGCCGCCCCCACCGCGTCCGCCACGTCGTCGCCGTACGCCAGCCGCGCCGCGATCGCCGAGGCGAGCGTGCAGCCCGTCCCGTGGGTGTGCCGGTTGTCGAGCCTTGGCGCGGCGTAGCGCGTCCCCGAAGGCCACAGCAGGTCCACCGCCTCGCCGGGCAGGTGGCCGCCCTTGACCAGCGTCCACTTCGCACCGAGCGCGTGCATGGCGCGGGCCGCAGGTTCGACCCCTGCCTCCCCCACGACCCGCAGACCCGTCAACGCCGCCACCTCGTCGAGGTTCGGCGTCACCACGGTCGCCAGCGGGACCACCCGCTCCTTCAACGCCTCCAGCGCGTCCGGGGAGAGCAACGCGTCGCCGTGCTTGCTCACGCAGACCGGGTCGACCACCACCGGCACGTCGAGACCGTCGAGCTCCTCCGCCACGGCCAGCGCGATCTCCGCGGTGCCGAGCATCCCGAGCTTCACGGCGTCCACGCCGATGTCGTCGACGACCGCGCGGATCTGCGCCCGCACCGCCTCGACCGGCAGCGGCCACCAGCCGTGCACGCCGACGGAGTTCTGCGCGGTCACGGCGGTCAGCGCCGACATCCCGTGCACGCCGAACGCCAGGAACGTCTTGAGGTCCGCCTGGATCCCCGCGCCGCCGCCCGAGTCGGAGCCGGCGATGGTGAGGACGCGCTTCACGCGAAGTGGTCGTACGACGCCGGCACGGCCCCCACCCCCAGCCACCTGATCCCCGGCTCCGCCACGGCGCGCCCCACGACCGTCCACCCCGCCACGGGAGCCGGCAGCGTCGCCACGAGCGCGTGGTCCTCCCCGCCCCCCAGCACCCACTCGACGGGGTCCACGCCGAGCGCCTCGGCGGCCTCCGCGACCGCCGGATGCCACGGCAGCGCCGCCACGTCCACCTCGAAGCCGACCCCCGACGCCGCCGCGACGTGCCCGAGGTCGCCGGTGAGGCCGTCGGAGACGTCGATCATCGACGTCGCGCCGGCCTCCGCGAGGGCGACCCCCGCGTCGTACGGCGGCTCCGGCACGCGCTGTGCCGAGACCGCGGCGAGGTCCGTACGCCCCGCGCGCAGCGCCGCCAGTCCCGCCGCCGCGCCCCCGAGGAACCCGGCCACGACGAGCACGTCGCCCTCCCGCGCGCCGGAACGCGTCACCGGCGCGCGGCCGTCGAGCGTCCCCAGTGCCGTCACGGCCAGGAAGACGGCGTCCGAGGCCACGACGTCGCCGCCGACGACGTACGCCCCCACGACAGCCGCCTCGTCGGCGAGCCCCTGCGCCAGCTCCTCGGCGTCCGCCACGGGGAAGCCCGCCGGCGCGCCCAGGCCGACGAGCAGAGCCACCCCCCGGGCGCCCATGGCGGCGAGGTCGGCGAGGTTCTGGGCAGCGGCCTTGCGGCCGACGTCGTACGGCGCCGACCAGTCGAGGCGAAAGTGCCGCCCCTCCACGAGCACGTCCGTCGTGGCGACCACGCGGCCGTCCGGAGCGGCCACCACGGCGGCGTCGTCACCCGGACCGAGGAGCACGGACGGGCCGTACGTACGCCCGGTCGTCACGCGCGCGATCAGGCCGAACTCGCCCGTCTCGCCCAGCGTCTCGCCCATGAAGGAACCCTACGTCTGCCGGGAAAACGTCACGGACCTGTCGTGAAGGACACGAAGGAATCCGCGTATCCACGTGGAAAGCCTCTCGTTAGGAGCACCAAGAAGGCCTTACACCTCAAGCACTCAGGGAGACCCAGATGAAGGCTCGTCACGTCGTCACCGCGCTCGCGGTTCTCGCCGCCGGCACGGTCGCGGTGGCCCCGGCCGCCGGGGCCCCCCGTTACAAGAAGTTCAGTGGCAGCAAGGAGGTCACCGACGCCACCGCCGACCCCACGGGCAGCGGCACGGACGGCGCCGACTGCTCCTCGCTGGTCCCCGCGGCGGTCACGCCGTTCCAGGACACGCCCATCAGCATCAAGGTCCCCGCGCTCGGCAAGCTCAAGGTCTCCGTCGCCAACACCGGTGACTGGGCGCTCGAGATCCGCGACCCCAAGGGCGTCATCATCGGCTCCTCCGACGGGGGCGGCCCGACCGACCTCGAGACGGCCACGGTCAAGACCAAGAAGGCCGGCTCGTACAAGGTCTTCGCCTGCAACCTCGGCGGCCACCCCACGGCCAAGGTCTCCTGGACCTGGACCCCGGCGTAACCCCCCAGCACTTCCGGAACCGGCGTCGCGCTTCCCGCGCGGCGCCGGTTTCGTCTGTGCCAGGCGCGTTCGTGTAGCGTCGGCCGCTCCGGAAACACGAAGGAGGTGCCCGATGGTGCAGGCCTACATCCTGATCCAGACCGAGGTCGGGAAGGCGGCCTTGGTCGCGAAGGCGATCCAGGACATCAAGGGCGTGACGAACGCCGAGGACGTCACCGGGCCGTACGACGTCATCGTGCGCGCCGAGGCGCGCAACGTCGACGAGCTCGGCAAGCTCGTGGTCGCGCGCGTGCAGTCGGTGGACGGGATCACCCGTACGCTGACCTGCCCGGTCGTCCACCTCTAGCGAGACCTTCCAGGCAGTGCGCGCGGCGGTCGTCGGGTTCGTCTCGACGGCCGCCGTCGTGCTGTCCGGGTGCGGGGCCGACGACCTCCCCGCGGTGACCGTGACGGCCGTCCCCTCGCCGGTGTCCGCGGCCTGTCAGCGCTTCGCCGGCAAGCTCCCCGACGACCTCGGCGACGACCTGCCCCGCCGCGACACCTCACCCGACGCGCAGGGCATCGCGGCGTACGGCGACCCGCCGGTCGTGGTCCGCTGCGGCGCCCCGGCCACGACGGCGTACGAGCAGGGCAAGCCCCTCTACGACGTCAACGGCGTCGACTGGTTCGCCGAGGAGGGCCCCGACGCCGTGACGTGGTCGCTGCCGAGGGCGTTCGTCAACGTGCAGGTGGTCATCCCGCGCGCGTGGACGGGCGACCGGCTCTCGTACCTCACCGAGGCCGTCAAGGCCACGCGCTAGCGGAGGCCCGTTCCCGCCTTCAGCGCGAGGCCCACGAGCCGGTCCACGAGCTCGGGGTACGTCACGCCGCTCGCCGCCCACATGCGCGGGTACATCGACTGGGGCGTGAAGCCCGGCATGGTGTTGAGCTCGTTGACGACGAGCCCGGTGTCGGTGAGGAAGAAGTCGACGCGCGCCAGCCCGGCGCACTCCAGTGCCGTGAACGCCCTGGCCGCCAGCGCTTGCACCTCCGCGGTCACCTCGGGCGGGACGTTCGCCGGGATGTCGAACTCCGTCGCGTCGTCGAGGTACTTCGCCTCGAAGTCGTACCAGTCGCCCGCCACGCGGATCTCCGCCGGCAGCGACGTCTCCGGGCCGTTGTCGCCTTCGAGCACCGCGCACTCCAGCTCGCGGCCGTGGACCATCTGCTCGACGACGACCTTCGGGTCGTGCCCGAACGCCTCCTCCAGCGCCGCGTCGAGCCCGCTCGGGTCGACCACCTTGGAGATGCCGAGGCTCGACCCGCCGCGCGCGGGCTTCACGAACAGCGGGTACTCCAGCCCCTCCACCGGCTGCCCGCGGCGCACGACGACGTACGGCCCGATCGGCAGCCCCGCCGCCTTCAGCACCGCCTTCATGTACGCCTTGTCCATGCACAGCGCGGAGGAGAGGACGCCGCTGCCGACGTACGGCACCCCGGCCAGCTCGAGCAGGCCCTGCAGGGTCCCGTCCTCGCCGTACGGGCCGTGCAGCAGCGGCAGGACGACATCGACCTCGCCGAGCTCGCGGGGCACCTTGCCGGGCTCGTGCACGGCCAGACCGCGCTGGGTCGGGTCCCCCGACAGCACGACGGCGCTGGCCGAGTCCTCGACCTCAGGCAACCGGTCGCCGCTGATCGCCAGTCGGTCCTGGTCGTCGGCGGCCAGCACCCACCGGCCCTCCCGGGAGATGCCCACGGGGACCACGTCGTAGCGATCCCGGTCGACCGCCGCGAGGACGCTGCCGGCCGAGACGCAGGAGACACCATGCTCGGTGCTTCGTCCGCCGAAGACGACGGCGAGACGGATGCGGCGGGGAGCTTCACTCGGACCGGTCATCGCGGCCGACCCTACCGACGGCCCACCGGACCGGGATACTCGCTGCCATGACCGTTGCCGGGCAGCCCGACCCACCGTCCCGCACCCGGCTCTCCCCTGCCACGGTCGCCGTCTCGGCGGGCCG
>DATMES010000051.1 GCA_035556555.1 Frankiaceae bacterium | reverse complement strand
TGGGCCGACGCGGGTGCGCGGGCGCCGCTCGTCCGGGGTTGACCGCCGTTCTTGTGGTGGTCCAGCGCCAAAGGGGCTCCTGCCCAGCACGATCCAGGCCCAGCGCGAGCCAGGATGGAAAAGGCTCCCGGTTGCGCAGGGAGCGGGCGTGAGCGCCGCCGACCTCGTGCTCGCCGCCATGTGGGTGGGGCTGACGGCGTACGCGCTGTTCGGCGGCGCGGACTTCGGCGGCGGCTGGTGGGACCTGCTGGCCGGCGGCGCGGAGAAGGGCGCCCCGCAGCGCAAGCTGATCGAGCACTCGATCGGCCCGGTCTGGGAGGCCAACCACGTCTGGCTGATCTTCGTGCTCGTCACGCTGTGGACCGGCTTCCCGACGGCGTTCGCGGCGATCATGTCGACGCTGTACGTCCCGCTGACGCTCGCGGCGTTCGGCGTGATCCTGCGGGGATCGGCGTTCGCGTTCCGCAAGAGCGTCTCCGAGGTGAGCCTGAAGCGGCTGTTCGGGGCGACGTTCGCGCTGTCGAGCGTCCTCACGCCGTTCTTCCTCGGTACGGTCGCCGGCGCCGTCGCGAGCGGCCGCGTCCCGCCCGGCAACGCCAGAGGCGACGCCGTCACGAGCTGGCTCAACCCGACGAGCGTTCTCGGCGGGACGATGGCCGTCGGCGTCTGCGCGTACCTCGCCGCCGTCTATCTCTGCGCCGACTCCCGCCGCGACGGCGAGACCGAGCTGGCCGAGGGGTTCCGCCGCCGCGCGATCGTCACGGGCGCGGTCCTCGGCGCCCTGACGCTGGCCGGCGTCGCGGTTCTGAACGCCGACGCGCCGAAGCTGTTCGACGGCCTCACCGGCCGTGCCCTCCCGCTCATGGTCGTGTCGGCGCTCGCGGGCGTCGCGTCCCTCGTCCTCCTGACCCGCCGCGACTACACGTACGCCCGCGTCACGTCCGCGATCGCGGTCACCGCGGTCATCTGGGGGTGGGGCGTCGGGCAGTACCCGTACCTGCTGGAGCCGTCGTTCACGGTCGACGAGGCGGCCGCCAGCAACGCCGCGCTGACGCCGCTGCTGATCACGATGGGGGTCGCCGCGGCGCTCGTCGGGCCGAGCCTGGCGCTGCTCATCGCGATGTTCCAGCGGGCAGAACGGGGCAATACGGGCAGCCGCGAGGACGCGTGAAGGAGTACCGCCCCGCGCACGCGAAGTAGGACCCCGTGAACCGACGCCTGCTCGCCGGCCTGGCCGCTGCCACCGCTGTCTCCCTCGCGATCCCCGCCCTGGCGGTGCCGCGCGCGGACACGCGGATCGACCTGCTCACCGACTCCGTGGTCTACGGCGACCTCGGGCCCGCCCGCGGCGACGCGAAGGCCGTGGCGGCGAAGGCGCTGGCGGCGTACGACGACCGCCTCGGCGTCGACGCGTCGCGCTTCCGCTTCGACTTCGTCCGCACGTCGCTCATCGGCACGCACGTCCGCGGCACCGAGCACCGCGGCGGCGTGCCCGTCGCGGGCACCGACGCGCTCGTGACGATCGCCGACGGCCGGGTCGTCCAGGTCGCCGCGCACGGCGCCGGCAACGTCACGGGCGCCCCGGTGGCCACGCCGGTCTCCGCCGCGACCGCGCTCACCAGCGCCCTCGCCGCCGCCCGGGTCACCAAGACCCTGGTGCCGAGCAACGTCACCCGCCTGCTCGTACCGACGGCCGGCCGCCTCGTCGACACGTACCGCGTGACCGTGCTCTCGACCAAGGTCGCCGCGACGTACGACGTCAGTGCCGCCACCGGCCGCGTCCTCGCGGTCCGCGACGAGAAGAAGTACGTCGACGGCAAGGCCACGGCGTTCGACCCCAACCCGATCCAGTCGTCGCGCAACGGCAAGCTCCGCCAGCCCGGCGTGGACGAGGCAGGCGTCGACACCGACCTGCCGAGCGCCGAGCTCGACAAGACCATGAAGACGCTGCCGCTCAAGGGCCTCGACTCGACGGCGCTGCTGGCCGGCAAGCTGACCGGCCCGTGGGCCGACGTCCTCGGCCCGACGCTGCCCGGCAGCCTCACGGGCGAGTTCGCGTTCAAGCGCCACGAGCCGCAGTTCGAGACGACGATGGCGTACGCGCACATCGACCGCTTGCAGCGCTACTTCCAGTCGCTCGGCTTCTCGTCCAAGCGCGAGGCCGGCGTCAACGACGAGCCGCAGAACCTCGTCACGCTGCACCTCGAGTCGTACGACAACTCGTTCTACCAGCCGGCCAACGACATCATCGTGTTCGGCACCGGCGGCGTGGACGACGCCGAGGACGCCGAGGTGATCGTGCACGAGTACGGCCACGCCGTGCAGGACGCGCAGGTCCCCGGCTGGGGCGACGCGCACGAGGGCGGCGCGATGGGCGAGGGCTTCGGCGACTTCCTCGCCGGCACGTACTTCGCGCGCACCAGCCGCGGCTTCGGCGACGTGTGCATCGCCGACTGGGACGCGACGTCGTACTCGACGGCCAGCCCGCCGTGCCTGCGTCGCATGGACTCGAAGAAGAAGTACCCCAAGGACATGACGAGCCAGAACGAGAAGGCCGACAGCGTGCACGCCGACGGCGAGCTGTGGTCGTCGTACCTGTGGCGGCTGCGGTCGTACCTCGGCAAGTCCGCGGTCCAGCGCAGCGACAACGTCATCAAGCTCGTCCTCACCTCCCACGAGCTGCTGACGCCGAGCGCCGACTTCGCCGATGCGATCGCCGCGCTGCGGGTGGCGGCCAAGCGGCTCGGGCAGCCGTCGTGGGCCAAGTACGTCGACATCGCCGCCAAGGCGACGACGATGCCGTACAAGGGCTGACTCGCCACCCCGCCGGGCACACGCCTCCGGCGGGCGCGCGGCCCGGCTCCCTCCGGCGACACGCCAAGGTGAAATGTCGGGTTGGTGACTGTCTTCGGCTGAGCGGCAGTGCCACGATGCGGCTTCCGCCGCTTCGAGGGGACGCCATGCCGAGCCTGCCCGCCGACATCGACCAGTGGCTCACGACCCTGCACGGGATCGTCCCCGCGAGCGTCGGCAGCGCGAGCCCCGCGCGCATCTACGCGCGGACGGCGCTGGGGGCGGCAGCGCCGAAGTGGTTCCTCCTCCAGGTCGACCCGAACGGCCTGCACGCGGCGATGCCGACGGTCGTCAACCGGCTGAACGTCGACGGCGCCGCCGGGGACGACCTGCAGGTCCGCGTCACGCCGGACATCGTCGCGGGCCCGAGCGGAGGCAGCGTCGAGGGCGCGGTCATCGAGGTCAAGGCGATCAACGCGGCGCAGTCGCTCACCGGGCTGCGGCTCGACATCGGCGTCCGCCTCGACGGCCCGATCGTGCCGCCCGACGGGGCGGCGGACGCGCAGTACGTCGTCCTCGGCATCGACGCCGGGGCGCACCCGCTGCCGGCGACGATCACGATCGTCGTGGCGTTCGAGTCGGGCGGTGCGGCGGGCACGGTGGGTGCGACGTCCAGCACGCGGGTCACGCTCGGCACCGACACCGGAGGCGCCGTCGCGGTGGCCGACCACCCGCTGCTGCTCCGCGTCGAGACCCACACCGGCGCGAGCCGTACCCAGTCGGCGATGACGGTCGTCCCGATGACGCCGGGCGGTGTCGTCGTGGACCTGCCCGTGACCGTGCCCGGCCTGCCGGGCGGCCAGACCACGAACGTCGCCGTCCCCGTCGACATCGCCGTCCCCGACGAGAGCGGCCCGCGTACGGCGGCGACGAAGACCCGCGTCGAGCTGCGCCGCCCCGGCGTACGGCCGCACCTCGCGCCGCCCGCGGCGCTCACCTGGCTCAGCGAGATCCGCGCCGTCGAGGCGGGCAAGCCGGTGACGCGCGACCGGATCGACTGGTCGGCGGGCTACCCGGTGACGCTGGTGCTCGTCACCGACGACCTGGTGTCCGCGCGGCACACGGTGGTGGAGACGTCGCCGCTGCCCTTGCGGCTGGCGTTCGACAGCGACTCCCGGCGCGCGACGCGGACGGTGCCGCACATCCAGTACGACGCCGACGTCGCGCTCGACTGGCTGCGGCTGCGCGACGACCAGCCGAACGGCACCGACGACTACCGGTACCTCGCCGTCCACGCGCTGCGCGTGCCGGTGTCGCTGGGGCTGCGGCTGGAGACGGCGCCGGGGAAGCCGTTGCGCGTCGTCCTCAGCCGGCACGACTCGACGGAGGAGCCGCTGCCCGAGCCGCTCGGCGGCGCGGCCGCGCTGCTCGGACGGCACGCCGCGCAACTGCCACCGTCCCCCGCCGGCGGTCTCCCGCAGCCGCTGGACCTCGCGGAGCAGACGGTCGCGGTGGACCTCGACGACGTCCCCGTCACGCACGCCACGGTGCCGCCGCGGCTGTACGTCTCGCTGCGCGCGGCGCGGTACGCGCGCGTGCAGCAGAACACCCCGGGCCCGTTCGAGGAGGTGCACGCGAACAAGGACAGCGGCCTCGTCGTGGACCTGCGGCTCGGACCCGACGAGCGCGGGCGCACGAAGGTCCTGCCGCACCGCGCGCTGCGGCTCCAGATGTTCCAGCAGGTCGAGCCGGGCCCCGGCGAGACGGCGCCGGTGCACACCCGGCTGCTGGTCCGCGCCGGCTCCCTGCCGGACCGGACCGTGGTGGACCTGCGCACGGAGAAGCCCGCCACACCGGGAGCGGCCGGGTACTTCGGGCTGCGCGTGTGGGGCCGGCTGCGCTGGGTGCAGGCGCTGCACCTCGACCGCGCCGCCGGGCCCGCCGCGGTCGACGGGACGCCGATGCGGCTGCACGTGGCGCTGCCGGACGCGCCGAGGGACGGCTGGATCGACGTCCGCAGGGACGACACGGGGCTGTTCGTGAAGGCCACCGAGCCGGTCGAGGCCGAGGTCGGCATGGTCAAGTCCGACGGGCTCTCGCCGGGCAGCCCGCTCACGCGGGTCGTCGCGCGGGTGGCGATCGACGAGAGCGCGGAGCTGCCCGCCGTTCCCGTGGGCGAGATGCACGTCGTCGGGCGAGGCCGGGGCGTGAGCGCGCGCGTCGCGGTGACCGGCGCGACGCTGGCGCCGCTCGCCGTCCGTGCCACGCCGCAGGTCGCGATGCTCCAGATTCCAGGCGCGACGCCCGTGACGGAGGCGCTGACCGCGCGGGTGTACGGCGTCACCGAGGTACGCCAGGGCGGCGATCCCGGGTTCGTTCCCGCGGCCGACGAGACCGTGACGCGGCTGTTCCTCGCGCTGCACGACGAGCGCGTCAACAAGGCGCTGCGGGTACGCCGCCGCGAGCGCAAGGACGCGACGGCGCCTGCCCGCGACGTGCAGAAGGTCGCGATCGCGGACCTCGCCGAGCAGCTCACCGTCGTCTCGCGCGAGGGGCCTCCTGTCGGCGACGACCGCTCGCCCCTCGTCGTGGGGCTGCGCCGCCCGTCGCTGACGTCGTTGACGCTCTCCCGGCAGACCGGCCGCGTGGTGCTCTGGTCCGAGCCCGAGCAGATCCCGTACGACGGCCCGCGCTCGTCGCCGCCGCAGGCCGCGGGCATCGGCGTCACGTGGCTGGCGATCGACGCGCTGCCGCGCCGGCTGGAGCTGGCGCCGCTGTTCGACGCGCGGTACGTCCCCGCCGCCGAGACGCGGCCGGAGAACTGGCCCGACATCCCCGCGGACTGGACGAGAGACGGCGTGCGGGTCAGGACCAGCGACACGCTGACGATCAGGGACCTGCTCCAGGGCAACTGGGACCGCGACAAGACCGACGGCTCCGCGACGGTGTGGTCGCTCGCGTACATCCGCGAGCTGCGGCTCGCCACCGACCCGGTGCCCGACGGGTCGTCGCTTCCGACCGTCTGGATCTGCAACCCGTCGCGGCGGCTTGACGACAGCGCGTTCGAGGAGCCGGAGAGCGTGCTCGGCGTGCGCGTCGACGGCCTGCTGCTGACGCTCGACCTCGACAAGTACGAGCAGCCTGGGCCCGGTACGCCGCACTGGGACGACCTCCCGGCGTCGTGGCCGCTGCGGGCCGAGGTGCAGTTCCGCGACTACGGCGGCCAGGTCAGCGTCGGCAAGATCCTCGGCACGTTCGACCCGACGCTCGGCGGCGGCGGTCCCGGCGAGTGGTGGGTACGCAGCGTCGACGGCTGGCTGTTCTTCCTCGGCGGCGGGTCCGCGGCGCTCGGCAACACCGGCGGCCCGCCGTACCACAAGGACCGGATCTTCTCGTGACCGCGATGGGAGCGCCGTGCTACGCCTCGTGATGCACCACACGTACAACAACGGCCGGGCGACCGACGTCTCGGGCGAGAACAACCACGGCCTCGCGCTCGCGACGGCACCGGGGTCGGGCTCGGGATCGGGGCCGGGGTTCGACTCGTCGCTGCGGTTCGACGGCGGCGCGTCGGAGGTTCGCATCGCGCGGTCGCCGAGCCTGTCGCGGCTCGACGCCATCTCCGCGCGGGTCCGGTTCCTCTGGCACCCGAAGGACGTCGCGTTCAAGCGGCACAACCTGATCGAGGGGCAGGTGTCGTTCGCGCTGTACGTCACGCCGTTCGGCGGGCTCGAAGGCACGATCGTCGACCGCGCCGGCGTCTGGCGCGGCGCCACCGCTCCCAAGGGCACCGTCCATCCCGACCGGTGGTACGAGGCGGAGCTGCGGCACGACGGCTTCTCGACGCTGCAGGTGCTGCTCGACGGCAACGTCGTGGCCGCGGCGTACGACGTCCGCGGCCCGGTGCGCGGCGTCGGCGCGCGCGGCATCTCCGTGGGTCACTGGCCGGAGCCGGACCACCGCTACACGCTCGAGGGGTTCGTCGACTGGGTGCGGCTCGCGAAGCGCGAGATCGAGCCGGAGGACCTCCTCGACCCGTGCTGCAACGACCCGAAGACGATGGACGAGCTGGTCGACGAGCTGGGCAAGGACGGCTTCACCGCCGAGCGGGCCAGGGAGATCCTCGACGAGGCGAACGCGCTCGAGGCCGAGATCCGTTCCGCCGTCGCGGCCGGCGACCCGGCGCGCGTCCAGCGGGTGCGCGAGCTGGCCAACGAGGGCGCCGTCGCGATCCAGACGGGCAGCCCCGCCGCGCTGCTGTCCGCGGCGACCCGCACCGTCGCGTTCATGACGGAGCGGGTGCCGCAGGGCGACCTGGAGGCGTTCGGGCAGCGGGGTCTCGACCTGCTGGCCGCGGCGCCGTACGGCGACCTGCTGCGCCGCGCGGCCGAGGGCGACCTCGGCGTGCTGGAGGGGATGGAGCCGGTGCTCTCCGCGCTCTGCCTGCCGCATCCGCCGGGGCGGCCTGGCCGCGACGGCAGGGGCGGCGAGCCGGACCGCGGCGGCGACCCCGACACCGACGCGGGGCCGCCGCTGAGCGAGGGGCTCGACCACACGCTCGAGCCCACCGACGAGCCCGCGCCGTCCGACGGCAAGCGCCGCCCGCGCCGGCCACCCCGCGACATGGTCCGCGACGGAATCCGCGACAAGCGCGACCGGCGCGACGACTCCGACGACCCCGGCAAGGAGCGCTGACATGGCCCCGCGACTGCCCCGCGACGATTCCGTGGGCACCGACTGCGACGCGCTGCGCGAGCTCGCCTCGGCGTACCTGCCGACCCTGAGGTTCGCCGAGGGGGAGGCGTTCTTCCCGCTGCGCGCCGAGTCGTGGCTGACCCACACCACCGCCGCCGACTGGCCGGAGACGGCGGGGCGGCACGGCGACGACCTGCCCATCGACACCCGCCGCCGCGGCACCGCTCTCGTCACCGCGGGCGCCGACGTCAGCGGCCTCACCGTGCAGGCCGGCACACCGCTGTACGACCGCCCGCTCTCGCTCGACGCCGCGGGCGGCGACGACAACGCGATCGGCGGCTTCCGCACCGGCACCGACGACACGTTCCTCGTCGTCGGCGGGTGGCCGGACGACAGCCGCACGACGGGTGACCAGACGTACGTGCAGCGCACGTTCTCCGAGATCGCCGCCGCCGTCGAGGGTGGCGTGCCGTGGGAGCCCGTCGACGTCGACGCCGCGGCCGGGCCGCACGTGCCGACGATCTGGGTGCCGCAGCCGGTGACGCCGACCGTGTACGCCGAGATCGAGTGGGCCGGCATGTACCCCACGTGGGGGGCGGCCGGCCTGGTCGACTTCGCGCCCGACCCCGGCGGCGGGCGCAACACCTCGATCGACCAGCACCTCGTGATCACGTACTACTACCTCTACGGCGTACGCCACCCGGTCGACGACGCGAGCGCCCCGACCCGGCTCGAGGGGCAGTGGGAGGCCGTGTCGCTGTTCTTCCGCGGCGAGGGCGCTGTCGGCGGCGGGGCCGACGGCAGGCCCCCGGAGATGCGCGTCTTCGACACGCCCGAGTGGGTCGTGATCAGCCAGAACCTCTCGAACGGCACGCACAACGTCCGGTCCGCGCCGTGGTCGCAGGTGCGCAAGCTGCTGATCCCCGACGGCGGCCTCGTGCCGTTCGCGGAGAGCACGAGCTGCGTCCTCTACGTCGGCCGCGGCAGCCACGCCTTCCACTTCGACCCGACGGAGGGGCACGGGTGGGAGGACGACCCGGCGCCCGGCGCCGACCTCGGGCTCGACCTCGACGAGGACCTGTTCTGGCCGCAGCTGCTGTGGTCGCTGCTGTGGCTGCTGCTCATCGTGATCGCGATCGTCATCGCCGCGCTCATCGCGACGGCGCTCGCGATCGTCATCGCGGTCATCGTCGTGATCCTGCTGCTGATCCTCCTGCTGATGACGCTGTTCGCGCTGTTCACCGACCACGGCAGCGAGACCGAGCCGCACCCGGCCAACGAGGAGGCCACCGGCACCGGGCCGCAGGGTGGCGGCACCGAGCCGCCGGCCGGGGACCCGCACTCCGACGTGGCCGGTGGCGGGCCCGGTGGCGGCCCTGGCGGGGGCCCCGCCGCCCCGGGCACGCCCAACGCGGGCTCGCCGAGCGGCACCGACTCGGTGGCGTTCGACCTGCGGGTCGTCGACATGTTCAACCACTCGCGCGACTCCACCGGCTTCCCGCCGGAGCGGGCGTGCGAGCACCCGGCGTGGTGGGACTACACCGGGGGCTGGGGCGTCCGCGTGCGGCCGTCGATGGCGGGCGGGTGGAGCAGCGGCATGCGCAGGGTCGACGAGCAGCACCGGTCGTGGGCGTACTTCGCCGCCGCCGAGGTCGCGCGGCGCATCGACGTGTGAGTGGTCCCGCGCGGCAGTGACTACGGGAGCGACGGTCCGTCGGGATTTGGGGAAAGTCCCGTTGCATTACCCGTGACGAAAGTGATCTGCTCGCCCGACGCCGACCGCGCGACGACACGCCGTGTTGCCCCGTCCGCGCTGTCGATCCAGCACCACGCTGCCGTATCGGACTCTCCTCGTCCTGGTGCGAATGACGGAGCGCGCTCGATACCTGGCCCAGCCTTACGTGAACGGATCTCTCCGACCGTGGTGGGATGCGCGGCGACGAGTCGCTCGCCCGATGTGACTGCGGGCGTGCAGAGTGCATCGGCGGTGAAGCTGCTCGACGGTGATGGTGTCGGCGAAGGGTCGGACCCCGATCGGCACGCGGAGGCCGAGAGGATCATCGCGACGGCGGTTGCCGCGTAGCGAATGCGCGAGGACATGGCGCAAGGTTAGTCGTGTCTGTCGTCGGGCGACCAGATCCGTCATGCGCGGGGCTGGTAACTGTCCCCGGCGGGGATTTGAGGATATTCGTCACCATAGTCATGTTCTGCGTCGCCGGTTTTGTCGAAACATGTTGATCACGCGCGGTGACGAGTACCGTCTACGCCATGAGAGTGGGACGACTGGCCCGGATCGGAGCGATAATAGCCATCGTCGGTGCGACTACCCTCGTGGCGCCCGAGCGCGCAGTGGCAGGCCCCTGTGATCCGGAACAGGGGAAGTTCGTCGAGACGACGGGTACGTCGAATGGCAATAAGACAGCGATGTACGTGTACGAAAGGTACATGAACATCACATGCGGGTCCGTCGCCAATACGACGTTCTGGCTTCTTGCGGGAGGTGGTTTCGACTACTTCGAGGCCGGCACGCGACAGTATGATGGATACCCAGGCGTGTTCGCGCCTTTCGCCCAGTACAGTTTTTACCCGGACTTGGTGTATTGGCAGGCAGGCGACGTCACGAGCCAGCGATGGGTCGCGTTCCAGACGGCGAACAGCTCGGGTACGTCGTACTACCTCACTGCCAAGTGGGGCCACGGCATTGTCCCGACGAGCTACACAACCCTCATGACGACTCCCTATGCTCCGGCGAACTTCGGGCTCCCGATGAGCGAGATATCCAGGTACGGCGGGTCCGACGTGTATGTGAACATGTCGGTGGAATCGATGAAATACCGAAACAGTTCGGGGGCGTGGCCGTACTGGCCGGCGCTCAGGTGCGATGACGGGAACACGATCATGGACTGGGATGGCGTCAAGCTCAGCGACTATTCATGGGAGACGCAGCACCACGCGATCGTAGCGGGCGGTTGCTGATGAGCCGAAACAAGGGCCGTCGAGTCGCGTTGCTGCTTGCCGCCGCCGCCGCCGTCGTCGGATGTGGAAATCGCGATGTAGCCAGTGTTTCCGCTGACGGGGCGAGGCCGACAAGCCTGCCGCAACTGCCGCCACGCGTGGTTCACATCGATTGGGACCGACCGCTCGCCGCCAGCGTGCCCGCATCTCGTGCGGCGGCGAGGAGTCTCGGTCGGCTTTCGTTCGATCCCGTGATTCCCTCGTGGGCGGTACGAGAGTCTGCCCTCTATGTGAGCGACGCGAGCCGCATACCCACCGAGCACGCGTCAGTGGCTCTCGTCTACAAGTTCCCGACCGGCCCGGACTTCCCGCAGAACGGGCATGTCGTGATGGTGCAGCGGCGGACGGACGAGACGGAAGCATCGTTCGACGAGATCGTCCGGACCAACGGAAGTGACAACTTCCGGGTGATCGAAGTCAACGGCCGTCCGGCGCTGATGGTCGAAGCGAACGGGATCGGACGTATCCGGGTGATCCGGAATGGTGTCCTGATTGATATCACGGGGCCTGCTACACCTCCGGAATCGATGGTCGAATTGGCGACGCAGCTCGGGTGAGTACGGCTTCGCGTGAGCAGTGCACAGATCGGAATGTCGGACCGGTCCGGCGGCAGTCGCGGGACCTGACGTACCGTCGGAGCCGATGAGCAACTCCGTGCTGGTGCTGTGGGACGACGTGCTGGCGTCGTACGACTTCGGGCGCGGCCACCCGCTACGGCCGCTCCGCCTCGAGCTGACGATGGCGCTGGCCCGCGACCTCGGCGTGCTCGACCGCCCCGGCGTCACCGTGCGGAAGCCGTCGAGCTCAGGCCAGGACACCCTCGAGCTGGTCCACGACCGCGACTACATCGAGGCGGTCAAGCGCGCGCCGGACGACCTCCTGGGCAGGCTCGGCAGCCGCTACGGCCTCGGCTCCGGCGACAACCCGGTCTTCCCGCGGATGCACGAGGCCGCGGCGCTCGTGACCGGCGCGAGCGTCGAGGCAGCCAAGGCGGTCTGGGAGGGCGCCGCGCAGCACGCCGTCAACCTCGCGGGCGGCCTGCACCACGCGATGCCCGCCAGGGCCAGCGGCTTCTGCGTCTACGACGACCCGGCCGTCGCGATCGCCTGGCTGCTGCAGGCAGGGGCGACGCGAGTCGCGTACGTCGACGTCGACGTCCATCACGGCGACGGCGTGCAGATGGCGTTCTACGGCGACCCGCGCGTCCTCACGGTCTCGCTGCACGAGAGCGGCTCGTACCTCTTCCCCGGCACCGGCTTCCCCGAGGAGACCGGCGAGGGCGAGGCCGAGGGCACCAGCGTCAACGTCGCGCTGCCACCGGGCACCGACGACGCCGGCTGGCTGCGCGCGTTCGACGCCGTCGTGCCCGACGTCCTCAGAGCGTTCGGCCCGCAGGTGCTCGTCACGCAGCTCGGCTGCGACACGCACGTCCTCGACCCGCTCGCGCACCTCGCGCTGTCGGTCGACGGGCAGCGGACCACGTACGCGTTGCTGCACGACCTCGCGCACGAGCTGTGCGGCGGGCGCTGGGTGGTCCTCGGCGGCGGCGGCTACGAGATCGTCCAGGTCGTGCCCCGCGCGTGGACCCACGCGCTCGCCGAGGTGACAGGCGCGCA
>DATMES010000050.1 GCA_035556555.1 Frankiaceae bacterium | reverse complement strand
GCGGCGACGCGGATCGACTGGTCCCTGCCGGTCGACCCGGGCAACCCGCTCGACACCCCGGCTGAGATGCTGCCGATCCACGGCAGCGCGCAGTACGCGAAACTCAGCCCGCGCGAGGTCGACGAGATGCGCCAGCACACGATCTCGTGGCAGTTCAGCCAGTTCCTGCACGGCGAGCAGGGCGCCGCGATCTGCGCCGCGCGCCTGGTCGAGTCGGTGCCCGACATCGACGCGAAGTTCTACGCCGCCACGCAGGTGATGGACGAGGCGCGGCACGCCGAGACGTACGCCCGCTTCCTCCAGGAGAAGATCGGCCTCGTCTACCCGATCAACGTCCACCTCCAGGCGCTGCTGAACGACACGCTCAGCGACTCGCGCTGGGACATGCCGTACCTCGGCATGCAGGTGCTCATCGAAGGCGTGGCGCTGGCGGCGTTCGGGATGCTGCGCGAGGCCGCGACGTCGCCGCTGCCGAAGTCGATCCTGGCGTACGTCATGCAGGACGAGGCGCGGCACGTGGCGTTCGGGCGGCTGGCGCTGAAGGACGCGTACCGCGACCTCACGACGGCCGAGCGCGAGGAGCGCGAGGACTTCATCGTCGAGGGCTGCTACCTGCTGCGCGACCGCTTCCAGGCGCGCGAGGTGTGGGAGACGCTCGGGTACGACGTGCGGGAGTGCGTCGACTTCGTGGAGCAGTCGCCGATCATGCGGACGTACCGGACGCTGCTGTTCACGCGCATCGTGCCCATCGTCAAGGACATCGGGCTGTGGGGGGAGCGCATCCAGAAGGCGTACGCCGACATGGGTGTCCTCGACTACGCGGCTGTGGACATCGACGCGATGATGCGCCACGACGAGGACGTCGCGGAGGCCATCGACGAGGAGAAGGCGCTGCGCGCCAGGGCCGACCAGGTGCACGAGACGATCGCCGCGGGCGCGGCCTCGTAGGCACAATGGCCGGGTGAGCGACGCCGCAACCCTGCTCGGGCTCCTCGCCGACGACGACCGTCTGCGCGTCGTCGCGGCGCTCGCGCTGGGCGCCGTCACGACGGCCGAGGTGCGAGAGCGCACCGGGCTCGACGCGCGGACGGCGGGCCGCGCGCTGGCGCGTCTCGAGGACGCGGGCATCGTGCACGCCGACGGTGCCACGTGGGTGCTCGACCTGACGCCGCTGCGCGAGGCGGCGCGCGTGCCCGCGCCGGCCGAGGACTACGGCGACACGGACGCGGAGACGGCGAAGGTGCTGCGCGCGTTCGTCCGCGACGGGCGGATCACGCGGATGCCGGCGCACCGGTCGAAGCGGCGGGTGCTGCTCGACCACGTCGTGCAGGTTTTCGAGCCGGGGGAGCGCTACCCGGAGAACGAGGTCAACGCGATGCTGCGCGCGTTCACCGACGACTACGTCACGGTGCGCCGCTATCTCGTCGACGAGGACCTGCTGTCGCGCGAGTCCGGCGTGTACTGGCGCACCGGCGGCACCGTCCCGGTCTGAACGACCGTTGACGCGGGCACGGAGCCGCCGTACGTTCGCCGCGATCCGCGCCGGCCGCATCCCTACTCCCGGCCCTGCCCGTGAGCGACGGCGCGTTGGGGGAACGCCATGCGCATCGCCCTGGCCGCCGCGCTCCTGCTCGCGACGTCGTTCGCGGCGCCCGCCTCCGCCTCGAAGCCGGGCCCGCCCGACGGCGGGTGCGGGTTCGCGTTCATGGCGGATCCGCGGCCCGAGTCGTCGTACGACTCGCAGCTGGGCTACATCGACGCCGGGACGGTGACCCAGAGCGGCACGCTCACCTGCACCGTGAAGAGTGGTGGTCCCTCGACGCACGACGCGCCGTACGTGTACGGCGTCAGCGTCTCCGCGACCGGCACGCTCGGCGTCACGGTGATGCCTCCCACACCGGTCTCGTACATCGGCAGTCTGTGGCTGATCGTCATGTGCACCCAGTTCACCGACGTGGCGAACGTCACGTGGTACTTCGACAGCTCCCTCAACGAGTGGACGACGGACCCGCACACGGATTGCGAGCCGCCCATCCCGCCCGGCAACCACGACCCGCTCTCCCCCGCGCTGTTCGACCTGGTCCAGACCCTCGGCACGCTCGGCGACCTGGCCCGCGCGGCGGCGAAGCCGGTGGCATGCCCGGCGCTGGCCGCGTTGTCCCCGGGAATGCCGCCGCTGCTGGACGTGCGGCCGGACGGCGACCTGTACGTCGCGGGCGACCTCCTCCTCGACTGCCCGCCGGAGACCGCCGAGCCGGGTGAGGAGCTCGGCGCGCGAGGCCTGCCGGAGGACTGGCCCGAGGCGTCGCGTGCGGCGGGGTCGATCCGCGTCACGGACAGCGGCAGCGGTCCCGAGTGGAGCCTGTCGGGCACGCTCGTCAGCGTCGACTGGGACTGCGCGCCCGACGGGTCGGCGGTCGTGTGCGACTGGGACGGTTACTGGGCCGAGCCGGAGTGCCGCTCGGAGTCGGCGTCCGCCGTGGCGCTCGCGCCGGCGACGCGCGCGCGGACGCGGGTGTCGTGCGTACGAGGCGCGACGGTCGAGTCCGCGGCGACCGGCGCGGCGTCGGCGTCACTGCCCGCGACGTACGCCGAGCGGGCCACCTCGGCGGGGGCGCTCACGTCACTGCGCTGTGAGGTGGACGACGGGTCGGGCGGGCCGCCGGTGGCGCCGTACGTCGCCACGTGCGGCTTCGGGTTCGCCGCATGAGGCGGGCAACGGCGCGGCCGGCGTCGGTCTGCGCGCTGGTGCTCGCGACGTCGTTCGCCGCTCCGGGGTCGGCGGCGCAGCCGGGGCCGCTGGACGTCGGGTGCGGCTTCACGTCCGTCACCGACCCGCGGCCGGAGTCGTCGTACTCAGGTCAGCTCGGATACCTCCACGGCGGGCCGGTCACGCAGAGCGGCACGCTGACGTGCACGATCAAGGTCGACGTGGCGACGCACGCGGCGCCGTACGTGCACGGCACCTCGGCGTCCGCGACAGGCACCGGCGTCACGGTGCTGCCGCCGACCGTGGCGGCGTACGTCCTGCCGCCGTTGTCGTCCGCCTACCTCTGCGACGAGTTCACGGGCACCGACGGCGTGACGTGGTACTGGAACGGCGACACCTCGCAGTGGACGACCGACGCGAACGCGTCGTGCTCGCTCTCGGTGAGTGCGTCGACCCCCGACCCGGCGTTCGAGAACCCGGTCTCCGTGGTGGTCGACACGCTCCTCGACCTCGTCGACCTCGTCGACCAGGCGGGCGCGCCGGTGGTCTGCCCGGTCCTCGCGTCGCTGGCGCCCGGCGTGCCGCCGGCCGTCGACGTGCGGAGCGACGGCGACACGTACGTCGCGGGCGCGCGGCTGCTGGACTGCCCGCCCTGGGAGCCGGCGAACGACCTCCTCGACCGCGAACGGCTGCGCTCCCTGGCGGCGTTCGCGCGGCCGCCCAGGACGCTCGGCGTCATCCGGATCAGCGACGACGGCGGCGGTCCCGAGTGGCAGGTGTCGGGAACGCTCGTCAGCGTCGACTGGCAGTGCGGTGCCGTCGGCTCGGGCGTCGCCTGCGACTGGCACGGCTACCAGGTCGCGCCGAGGTGCCGCGAGGCAGGGGCGGTCGCGGCGGTGCTGTCACGGGACGGGCGGGTGCGCGGGCGGGTGTCCTGCGTCCGCGGCGACGTGGTGGAGCCGGCGACGACCGAGGTGGCGTCGGCGAGCCGGCCGGTGACGTACGCCGAACGCCCGACGACTCCGCTCCCGGTGACGTCGTTGCGCTGCGAGGCGGACGAGGGGACAGGCGGCCCGCCGGTGGCGCCGTACGTGATCACGTGCGCGTACGTGTTCTGAGCCGTTGACGGTCCTCGAGAGGAGAACGGGTGCGAGCGTTCGCAGCGGTGCTGGTCTTGACCGTCGCGGCGACCCTGCCGTCCGTTGCGTCCGCGGCGCCGAGCCCGAACGACCCGGGCTGCGGCTTCGCCGGATCGACCGACCCCGGTGCCGAGCCTCCGGCCGACGGTCTCACCGGTGTCGTGTTCGGCGGGCCCATCACGCAGAACGGCACCCTGACCTGCACGGTGAAGGTCGGCGTGGGCTCCCATGCGGGGACGGCTGCCTACGGTGCGTCGAGGTCGGCCACCTCCTCGACCGGCGTCGTGTTGCTCGCGCCGTCGCCGGTGACGGTCGCGGTAGCTCCGGACGCCGACGTGTACCTGTGCGACAGGTTCTTCGACGGGGCGACGACCTGGGTCTGGGACGCCGCCACGAGCCGCTGGGTCGACCTCGCGACGAATCCCGGCGCAACGTGTGTGCGCACGGTCGGCACGGACACCGCCGAGCCGGTTCTTCAGCCGTTCTACGACCTGATCGACACGCTCGACGCCTTGGTGGATCCGATCCCCGACCGCCAGCGTGACGCGCTGCTGTGTCCCGTGCTGTTGCTGTTCGTCGGCGACTATCCCGGCGTGACGATCAACCCGCAGGGCGACGTGTTCCTCGACGGCCAGCCCGTCTGGGACTGCCCGCCGTACGACCTCGACCGGCCCAGCCCGCTCGGCATCGGAGACCTCCGCGTGTTCTCCGCCTACCACCTGCCCGAGTCGCTCAGCGCCGAGGAGACCCTATGAACCGAACACTGTTCGCGGCGTTCGCCCTGCTTGCCGCGACCCCAGCGGTCCCGGCGCCGGCTCATGCCGCACCGGGTCCGAACGACCCAGGATGCTTCGTGCTGGGTGCCCTCGACCACCCGGAGGCTCCTGAGCATGTGATGTCCGGGGTGATCACGGGTGGCCCCGTTACCCAGGACGGCACGCTGACCTGCACCGTGAAGGCCGGGGTCTCGACCCACGCGGGCTCGTACGCGTACGGCGTCTCGGCCGCGGCGGACTCGGCAGGGGGGCTTGCACTCCTGCCTCCGCGCCTCGTGTCATGGGTCGCGCCGCCGGGCGAGCCGATCTACCTGTGCGAGCAGTTCTTCGACGGCAACGCGACGTACTACTGGGACGCGCAGACGCACACGTGGACAACGGACGCGAACGCGCGTTGCGAGCAGGGTCTGGTCACGGGTGCGAGCGACCCGCTCGTCGCTCCGCTCGTCGGCGTCGTCGAGGCAACCGAGGCGGCGATCAACGACTTCTGGGCGCACACGGACTGGATGTTCTGCGACCTCTTCCCCCTCGCGCAGGGCGACTACGGCGTCTTCAGCGTCAACTCACAGGGCGACGTGTTCCTGCTGGGCGAGCCGTTCTGGGACTGCCCGCCGTACGATCTCTGGGACGACGAGAGCGACCCACCTCCGCGTCCGCGCTTCGACGTCGTCGTCGCCCACCGGCTCCTGGGAACGCTGCCTTCGTAAGCCCAGCCGGGCACGGGAGCGTTGACGCGCAGACATGCCGTTGCTACGGTCGCCCGCCTCAGCGCCGCGCGGCGCCCTACTCGACGCCACCGGACGTCGAGCCGCGCAGCCAGGGAGAACCATGAAGCGACTGCTTCTGGCGTCCGTCGCGGCTGTCGTGACGACGACGTCCATGCCGACCGCGCACGCGGCGCCGCCCGGCACGGGAGACCTCGGTTGCGGCTTCATCGCCGTGACGGACGTGAGCCCCGAGGCGCCGCAGGACACCGTCACCGGCGTGCTCTTCGGCGGTCCTGTCCGCCAGACGGGGCATCTGACCTGCACGGTCAAGGTCGGCGTCGCCACGCACGCCGCGTCCTACGTCAACGGCGCGGAGGCCGATGGCTGGGGGGCAGGAGGCGTGACGTACGTAGGCCCTCGGGTGGTGTCCTTCGCCGCGCCCCGCGACGTGCCCGTCTACCTGTGCGACCGGTTCGACCAGTCGGTCTACGACGCCAGGTCCGGGACCTGGGTCCCCGCGGGCACCCCGGGGGCGACATGCCGCCTCGTGCTGGGCACGGGGTGGGCCTTGGACCCGCTCTTCGATCTGCTCGACTCCGCGCGTCCCCTCCTGGACTCGCTCAAGAGGGACGTGGTGGACCCCCTGGTCTGTCCCGTTCTGGCGTCGCTGGCCGGGGACTACGTCGCGGTCTCGGTCAACTCCCAGGGTGACGTGTTCGTCCTCGGAGAGCCGTACTGGGACTGCCCGCCCTACGACCTCGGGCCGACGCCGCAGTCGGATCCCGACGTCGCCGTCGTCGTCGTGCCACCCGCGGTCGCGACAGTCGGGAGCACTTAGTCGTCCTCGCCGCTCCTGGCGGCGAGGAGGCGGCGGTACGAGTCGAGGCGCTCCGGCGACGCGAGCCCGGCCGACACACGCTCGGCCACGCCGCAGTGCAGCGCGCCCTCGGCGTGGTCGCAGTTCGGCAGGCACTCCTCGGCGCCCGGCGCGAGGTCGGGGAACGCGCGCAGCACCGACGCCGGCGTCACGTGCCCGAGCCCGAACGACCTGATCCCCGGCGTGTCCACGACCCACCCGCCGTCGGGCAGCGGCAGCGCGATCGCGGTGACCGACGTGTGCCGTCCCTTGCCGACGCCGGACACCTCGGCGGTACGCCGCGCGGCGTCGGGCACGAGCACGTTGACCAGCGTCGACTTCCCTACGCCCGAGTGGCCGACGAGCACGGAGACCCTGTCGTGCAGCAGGTCGCGCACCGAGGAGACGGACTCGCCGCGGCCGTGCGTGACGACGCGGACGCCGAGCGGCGCGTACGTGTCCAGCAGCGGCCCGGGGTCGGCGAGGTCGTTCTTGGTCACGCAGAGGAGGGGGTCGAGACCGGCGTCGTACGCCGCCACGAGGCAACGGTCGACGAGCCGCGTCCGCGGCGGCGGGTCGGCGATCGCGACGACGATGACGAGCTGGTCGGCGTTCGCGACGATGGGGCGTTCGATCGGGTCGGTGTCGTCGGCCGTCCGGTGCAGCACCGACGTCCGCGGCTCGATCCGCACGATCCGCGCCAGCGCTCCGGGCGCCCCCGACGTGTCGCCGACGATCCCGACACGGTCGCCGACGACGACCGGCGTGCGCCGTACCTCGCCGCCGCGCATCGCCACGACCTCGCGGCCCTCGACGAGGCAGGTGAAGCGCCCCCTGTCGAACGTCACCACGGTCCCGACGACCGCGTCGGCGTGCTTGGGGCGCTGGCGCGTCCGCGGCCGCGAGCCGGGCGTCGGCCGGCTCCGGACGTCGTCCTCGTCCAGCTGCCGGCGGCTCACCCGAGCATCGCCTCCCAGCGTTCGGGGAAGTCCGGCATGGTCTTGCCGACGGTCTCGACGTTCTCGACGAGGACGCCGGGCACGACGAGCCCGAGGACCGCGGCGGCCATGGCGAGCCGGTGGTCGTCGTACGTCCCGAACTCCCCGCCCCGCAACCCCCCCGGCGTGATCGCCAGCCCGTCGTCGGTGTCGGTGACCGACGCGCCGAGGGCGCTCAGCTCCTTGGCGAGCGCGGCGAGCCGGTCGGTCTCCTGCAGCCGCAGGTGCGCGATGCCGCGCAACGTCGTCGGGCCGCTCGCGACGCACGCCACCGCGGCGAGCACCGGCACGGCCTCGGGGCAGTCGCGCAGGTCGGCGTCGATGCCGTTCAGCCGGTCAGGGCCGTGCAACGTGAGGCCGTCAGGAGACAGCGACCACGAGCAGCCCATCGCCTCGAGGAGCCCGGGCAGCGCGGCCCCGGGCTGCGTCGTCTCCGCGGGCCACCCCTCCACCCGGACGACACCTCCGGTCACCGCCGCCGCCCCGAGGAACGGCGCCGCCCCCGACAGGTCGGGCTCGACGTCGACGTCCTGAGCGGCGTACGCCCCTGGCGCCACGGTCCAGACATCCCCGGCCACGTCCACCGACGCCCCGAACGCCCGCATCATCGCGACCGTCATGTCGAGGTGCGGCCTGCTCGGGACGGGCGGGCCGGAGTGCCGTACGACGAGGCCGGACTCCATCAGCGGACCCGCGAGCAGCAGCCCGCTGACGAGCTGGGAGGAGCCCGACGCGTCGAGCGTCACCTCGCCGCCGCGCAGGCCACCGGACCCGTGCACCACGACGGGAAACGCGTCGCCCGAGATCGATGCGCCGAGCGTACGGAGCGCCGTCAGCAACGGGCCGACGGGGCGTTCGCGCATCCGCGGGTCTCCGTCGAGCACGACGTCGCCGGTGCGCAAAGCGGCCACAGGAGGGACGAAACGGGCGACGGTGCCGGCGTTGCCCAGGAAGACCGAGCCCGCGGCGACGGGCGCGCCGGCGGGCGCGCCGGTGACCGTCCACGAGGACCCGGGGGACACCGGCGAGCCGAGCGCGGTCAGCGCCGCGGCCATCAGCTCGGTGTCACGCGCCACCAGCGGTCCGCGCAGGGTCGTACGACCCGAGGCGAGTGCGCCGAGGACCAGAGCGCGGTTGGTGACGGACTTGGAGCCCGGGAGCCGTACGACCGCGTCCACCGGCGCGGCCGCCACGGGGGCGGGCCAGGCGGTCAGGAGTCGGAACGACGCTTCCGGCCGGCCGCCACGAGGACGGTCCCGCCCGCGACCGCGCCGCTGCCCGCGACGAGCAGGCCGACGACGGCGCCACCGGTCAGCGGGAGGCCGCGGACGTCACGGGACGGCCGTACCTCGGGCTTGGTGGTCTTCTCGCCACCGACGCAGACGCCGGAGTACGCGTCGCACTTGGGCGTCGTCTGCGCAAGTGCGGGCGAGGTCGTGCCGATGACTGCACACGTGGCCAGCGCGAGAGTGCCCAGGAGGCGTCGCATCACTTTCCCCTTACTAGAACGTTGTACCGCATCGTGACAGCGAGTAACCGATCGAGCAAGCCACAGATGTCCGGTATGAACGATGTTCGGCCGAATGGGCGTTGTTCCCTGCCTCCGTGCACCGTTACGGTTTGGGTCTACCCACGAACGGCCAGACCATGAGCATCGACGACCAGCTGGACCTGACCAGCCTGAAGCCGTCGCGGACCGTCACCGAGCGGACGTTGCTTCGCTACGGTGTCCGCCCGCTGTTCGGCGTGCTCGACGTCGTCGCGTTCGCCGCCGCCGTGGCCATGACCGGCCCCCCGCGCGGCCTCCACCTCGTCCTCCTCGTGCTCACCGTCGGCCTGTACGCGTCCGCCGGCCTCTACCGGCCGCGCCTCTCGCTGTCCGTCCTCGACGACCTGCCGTCGCTCGTCGGCCGCCCGCTCGCCGCCGCCGCCGTCACCACGACGGCCGGCGTCGCGCTGCGCGCGGGCCAGCCGGTCGAGTCGCTGCTGCTCACCGCCTGCGTCATGGCGGGCGCGCTCGTGACCCTGCGTGCGCTCGGCTACGCCGTCGTACGCCGCTGCCGCCGCGACGGCGTCGTCAGCCACCCCACGGTCATCCTCGGCGCGGGCCGCGTCGGCGGGCACCTCGCCGAGCTGCTGCTGCAGCACCCGGAGTACGGCCTGCGCCCCGTCGGCTTCCTCGACTCCGACCCGTTGCTCGGCCGCGACGAACGCCCGATCCCGCTGCTCGGCGGCACCGAGTCGCTGTCCAGCGTCATCGTCGAGTTCGGCGTGCACAACGTCATCGTGGCGTTCGGCGCCGCGCCCGAGTCGCAGATGGTCGACGTCATCCGTACCTGCGACCGCCTCGAGACCGAGATCTTCTTCGTGCCGCGGCTGTTCGAGCTGTCCAGCTCGTCCCGTGACATGGACCAGGTGTGGGGGCTGCCGCTGGTGCGGATGCACCGCGCGGCGTTCCGTACGCCGTCCTGGCGGGTCAAGCGCCTCATCGACGTCGTGCTCGCCGCGACCGCGCTGGTCGCGCTGTTCCCCGTCATGGCGGTCTGCGCGCTGGCCGTGGCGCTGGAGAGCCGCGGCGGCATCTTCTTCTCGCAGGAGCGGGTGGGGCTCGACGGCAGGTCGTTCAAGGTCTGGAAGTTCCGCAGCCTCAAGCCGGCGAGCGAGACCGAGTCGCAGACCACCTGGAACATCGCCAACGACGCCCGCCTCGGCCCCGTCGGCAAGGTGCTGCGCAAGACGTCGCTCGACGAGCTGCCGCAGCTCTGGAACATCCTCCGCGGCGACATGAGCGTCGTCGGCCCGCGGCCCGAGCGGCCGCACTTCGCGTCGCGCTTCGCGGAGTCGTTCCCGCGCTACTCGCACCGGCACCGCGTCCCCGCCGGCCTCACCGGCTATGCGCAGGTGCACGGCCTCCGCGGCGACACGTCGATCGAGGACCGCGCGCGCTTCGACAACTACTACATCGAGAACTGGTCGCTCTGGGCCGACGCCAAGATCGTCGTCCGGACCATCGGCCAGGTCGTCCGCGGCTCGGGCGGGTAGACCGCGCGGCCCGCGCGGCTTCTTTGAAGATCAACACGCGTGAGACCGGCGCACGAAGTGCAGGGAACGAGGCGCTCGCGGCCCGGGTTTTCGTGATCTTGGCAACGTTCGTGCCTGCGGGGCCGCACAAACGTCGCCAAGATCACGAAAAAATGGGACCGGCGCGAGGCGCTCAGTCGAACAGGGGCTCGGTCCAGAAGCGGCGGAAGCGCCTGCCCATCCGCTCCCAGAACGTCCCGTCTCCCGTGTCCACGGTGACGAGCCGCTCGCGGTCGAACGCCCCCTCGTACGTCGTCTCCCGGAAGAACGCGTTGCCGTCGGGCTTCACGTCGAGCGTCAGCTCCGCGTCGTACGCCATCGGCTGCGGCACGACGCGCAGGTCGTAGTAGCCCGCGTCGAGCGGGATCCGGTAGCGCAGCGTCCACGTCGTCGCCGCGCCGGGGTCGAGCGAGGCCACGTCGTCGAGGACGGCGTACGACCCCTCGTCGGTCGGCCTGACCTCCAGGCCGGTCCCGTCGCGGCTGAACTCCTCGACCACCGCTCCCTTCGGCAGCGCGAACGACACGAGGCTGCGCGACTCCCCGGGACGTTCGATGCCGGCGACGTAGCGCGGCAGGCCGGTGGCGGGAGCGGTGTTGCGCAGGCGGTACGTCCGCTCCGTCACGGCCTCGCCACGGCTGACGCGGACGCGGACGGAGTGCTCCGCGCGCGTGTAGTAGTCGAGCTTGTTCCCCTCCCCGCCACCGCCGCCGAGGTTGTGCAGCGTCGTCATGACGAGGTCGGCGGAGGGCCGTACGGCGCCCGTCGCGCCCGCCGCGTCGAACGCCGCCTGCTCCTCGGCGTCGGCCGACCAGACGGCGACGTGCCGCCCGCCCGCCGCGTCTCCGAGAGCGCTCGCGAGGCCGATTGCCGAGGCGTCGCCGTCGAAGATCCGCCCGACCACGGCGTCCGCGGCGGCGCGGAGCCGGCGGCGGCGCTCGTCCTGGCCTGCGCGGGTGTCGGGGACGCCGGCGTACGCCTTGGAGAGCAGCTCCTCGACGGCGTTCTCCTCGGAGAGCGTCCGGCCGTCGGCGAGCTCCGCGCGGCCGGTCGCGCCGAGGATCGCGGCGATGGCGCGGACGTCGAGCAGGATCACCGCGTCGGGCCTGCGCTTCAACGACTTCGCCGCGAGCTCGGCGAGGACCGACGCGGACGTCGGGATGTCGGGGCTCATGTTGGCGTTGCGCCAGAGCGTGGTGTTGGCGAGGAAGCGGCCGTACCGCGCGACGTAGTCCGGCGGCGCGGGCACGGTGTCCACGAACGCCCGCGACTCCGCGACGTCCACCACGTCCTTGAACGCCCCCAGCGTCACCTCGCCGTCGCGCGCGGTCGCCTCCGCGAACACCGACACGAGACCGCCGGTGCCGCGCAGCTCGGCGTTGTTCTCGAGGACGACGAGCAGCCGGCGCGGGCCGTCGCGGCCGAGGACGCCGCCGAGCGCGTCGAGCGCGTCGGCCGACTTGGTGAGCGTCCCGGGCACGGAGCCGAGCTGGCCCTGGGCCTTGCGGACGTTGTCACCGACCTGGGGCGGCGTCAGGCCGGTACGCAGCCCGCGCAGCCGCGCAGGCACGTCGCGCGTGTCCTCGGCGGCCTTCCGCAGGGCGGCCGACAGGTCGGCCAGGCGGCGTACGTCCACCTTCCCTTCGTCCACGAGCGGCGTGTCGCCGACCACCTGCAGCACGTCGTCCGCCGCCTCGACGACGTCGAGCGCGGTCTCGTCGACGACGCGCAGCGCCATGAGCGACCGGCCGAGGTACGGGATGCGCGCGGCGAGCCACGGGGCGGGCTGGTTGAGCTTCGAGCGGGCGCTTCTCAGGTCGTCCGCGGCCTTGTCCAGCGCGGCCCCGGCCTCCGTGGAGTCCTTGCCCCCCAGCGACTCCAGCCGGTCGCGGGCCCGCGCGACGTCGCTGCGGGCGAGCAGCGCGCAGACCGCCGTCCACGCCAGGAAGAGGAGTACGGCGGAGAGCGCGATGCGGCGCTTCACGCGAGCACCTCGTCGTAGACGGCGCGGATGGCGGCGGTCGTCTCGCGCAGGTCGCGTACGGCGCTCCGGCAGGTCTGCGGGTCGAGCGGCGCGCGCAGCCGCGCGGTGATCGCGGCGGCGAGCGCGGCGGGGTCGTCGGGCGGTACGACGTCGACGGAGCCGATCTCGCGCATGCCGGTGACGTCGCTGCCGACGACGGGGCGGCCGCACGCGAGGGCTTCCAGGGCGGCAAGCGCCATGCCCTCCCAGCGGGAGGGGACGGCGACGACGTCGGCGGCGGCGTACCAGTCGGCGACGTCGTCGCGCCGCCCGGCGAACGTCACGCGCGGCGGCGCCCCCGCCTCCAGCGCCGCGCGGTCGGGACCGTCGCCCACGAGCACGAGGTCGGCGTCGACCGAAGGCCAGGCGGCGAGCAGGACGTCCTGGCCCTTCTGCCGCGAGAGCCGTCCGACGCAGACGACGAGCGGCGTCGCGGGGTCGAGGCCGAGTCGTTCGCGGGCCTCGGCCTTGGGGCGGGGGGCCCAGCGGTCGAGGTCGACGCCGTTGGGGACGACCTGCCACGCCCGCGCGGCGACGCCGGCCGCCGAGCCGTCCGCGCACTCCGCCGCGCTGACGCAGACGACGACGTCGGCCCAGCGGGCGGCGAGGCGCTCCCAGGCGAGGGAGGCCGTACGGACAGGTCCGGTCACCGCCGCGAACGACCACGCGTGCGGCTGGAACACCGTCGGCCGCCGCCCCCGTACTGCCAACCGTCCCGCGAGCCCTGCCTTGGACGAGTGCAGGTGGACGAGGTCGGGCTCCCAGGCGCGGACGATGCGCCCGAGCCGCGCGGTCTCCGCCGGCACGGAGGGCCCGGGGGAGCGGGTGGCGGGCCACGAGGCGTACGGCACTCCAGCGTCGCGAAGCCACGCCGTCAGCGGACCCTCGGGCGGGCAGGCGACGCGGGCGTCGAGGCCTTGCGCGCGCTGGTCGGCGGCATAGTCGACGACGCACCGGGCGACGCCTGCGTCGACCGGCTGGGCTACGTGCAGCACCCTGCGCACGGGCGGGAACGTATCCTGACCCGGTGCGTCTCGGGCCGATGATCACCGCGTGCGTCCTCGCGTTGACGGCGTGCGCCGGGGAGGTGCGGGACCCGGGCGCGCAGCCGACGCCGACCGCGGGCGTCCCCAGCGCGAGCAGCTCGAGCTGCCCGACGCCCACGAGGGCCGCCGACGACGGCTGGCCGAAGGACGTCCCGGACGTCGTCCCGCGCCCCGCCGGCCTCAAGGTCCAGCGCGTCGACAAGTCGCAGGGCAACGTCACCCAGGTGCGCGCGACCGTCCCGATGTCGGTGCGCGAGGGGCTGCAGTACATCGTGCGGGAGTTCCCCAAGGCCGGCTTCACGCTCGGTCGCGGCGACGCCGAGGCGACGGAGGTGGACGCGCCGTTCGTGCGCGGTGACGCGCTGCGCGGGCTCGTCCGGGTGTTCCTCATCCCCGGCAACCTCTGCCAGACGCTCTGGCTGTACGCCGTCGTACGCAACACCAACGCGCCGTACGACATCGGCTACACCCCGCCGCCCTCCTCGACGCCGCTCCCGTTCGGGTGAGTCCGCCCCGATGAGCTGGGGCGTCGCGCTCCAGGCGGTCGCGACGGGGCTGGCGCAGGGCGCCGTCTACGGCCTCGTCGCGCTCGGCTTCACCCTCTGCTACCGCCTCGTCCGCGTCCTCGACTTCGCGCACGGCGACCTCATCGTGGGGGCGACGTTCGTGTCGGTGCTCGCGACGGTCGGGACGACGCCGGTGCTGCGCTCCCCTTCGGCAGGGGTGGCCGTCGCGCAGGTCGCCGTGGCGCTGTTGATCGGTGCCGCGCTCGGCGCGGTGCTCTACCTCGCCGCGGTGCGCCCGTTCCGCTCCGAGGTCGGCTGGGTCGCGGCGACGGTGACCGCGGGTCTCGTCGTGCGCGAGGCGGTCGGGCTGGTGTTCACCCGCGAGGCGTACGCCGTCGCCGACCCCCTGCACCTCCCGACCAGGCTGCTCTCCCTTCCGGGCGGCGGGCGGCTGTCGGTCCGCGTGCTCGCGGTGCTCGGCATCGCGCTCGCCGTCGGCGTCCTCGTGGAACGCCTCCTCGTACGCTCCCGCCTCGGCAAGGCGATGCGCGCCGTGGCCGACGACCGCGACTCGGCGGCGCTCATGGGGATCCCCACCGACAGGGTCGTGCTGGTGGCGTTCGCGGTCGCGGGCGTGCTCGCAGGGGTCGCGGGATTGCTGTCGGCGCCGGCCGGTCCGGTGACCGTGTCCGGCGGCGTCGTACTCGGCCTGAAGGGCGTCGCCGCCGCGCTGCTCGGCCGGCTCGGCTCCGCGCGCGGCGCGCTGGCAGGGGGCCTCGCACTCGGTGTGGTCGAGGCGCTGGCCGTGTCGTCGACGTGGCTCGGGCCCTCGTACCGCGACGTCCTCGCCCTCGCCGTGCTCGTCGTCGTGCTGGCGGCGCGGCCCGAGGGGCTGCGGAGCCGCGTCGCGTGAGCACCGTCGACCTGGCGCGGGACCTGTACCTGCTGCTCGCCGCCCTCGGCCTCAACCTCGCCGTCGGCTACGCGGGGCAGCCGGTGCTGGGGCAGGGGGCGTTCGTGGCGGTGGGGGCGTACGGCACCCTCCTGCTCGCCGCCCATCTGCCGCTCGGCCTCGCGGCGCTCGCCGCGGTGGTCGGCGCGGGCGTGCTGGGCTGGGTCGTCGACTTCGGCGCGTCGCGGCTGCGGGGGGCGTTCCTGGCCCTCGGTACGTGGGCCCTGGCGTGGCTCGCGGTGGCGGTGCTGGCGGCGTTCCCAGGGACGTTCGGCGGGGA
Organism: Frankiaceae bacterium; assembly: GCA_035556555.1. Taxonomy (GTDB): domain Bacteria; phylum Actinomycetota; class Actinomycetes; order BP-191; family BP-191; genus BP-191. The sequence goes on along the minus strand of DATMES010000050.1, from coordinate 1,456 downwards.
GCAGGGGCTCCTGCGCGACGCGCCGTCGGTGCTCGAGTCGCCGGCGCTGGGGCTGTCGTGGCGGCTGACGCCGCGCTGGCACCTGCTCTTCGCGGCGCTGCTGTGTGTGGGACTGGTGTCGGTCACGCGCGCCCTCGGCCGGGGGCCGCTGGGGCTGGACCTGGCGGCGTTGCGGCAGGGGCCCGAGGCGGCCGCGTCAGTGGGCGTACGCGGGGCGGCCCTGCGCCGCACCACCCTCGCCCTGGCCGCCGCCGCCGGCGCCCTCGCGGGCGCGGGGACGGCGGTGCTGCTCGGTGTCGTGGCACCGTCGAGCGTGGCGCCGCTGCTGTCGATCCAGCTGTTCGTGGCGGTGCTGATCGGCGGGACCGCGAACCCGTACGGCCCGATCGTCGGCGTGGGCCTGATCCTGCTGCTGCCCGACCAGGGGCGCGGCGTGGGCCTGCTCACGGCGCTGCTGCTCGTCGCGGCGCTCGCGCTGCGCGACCCGGTGCGGTCGCGGCTGCCGCGCCTGCGGTTGCCGGCCAGGAAGCCACGGCCGCGGCAGGGCGGCGTGTACGTGCCCGGCCCTCCCCCGGAGGGCGAGGCCGTGCTGGAGGCGCGCGGGCTGCGCAAGCGGTACGGCGGCCTCCCCGCCCTCGACGGCGTGGACCTGACGCTGCGCGCGGGCGAGGTCCACGCGCTGCTCGGCCCGAACGGCTCCGGCAAGACGACGTTGCTGCGCGTGCTCGCGGGTGCCGTACGACCCGACGAGGGGACGGTCACGGTCGCCGGCCGGGACGTCACGGCGCTCGGGCAGGAGGGGCGGGTGCGCGCGGGGGTGGCGCGGACGTTCCAGGACACGGTGCTGTTCCCCGAGCTGACGGTGCGCGACCACGTCCGGGTCGGCGCGCGGGCGCGGGTGCGGACCGGCCTCTGGCGGGCGGTGCTCGGCGCGCCGTCGGCGCGGCGCGACTGGGTCGTCGTGCGCGGCCTCGCCGCGGACGGGCTCGCCGACCTCGACGGGGACGCGTTGCCGGAGGCGCTGCCGTACGGCGACCAGCGCCTCCTCCAGGTCCTCCGCGCGGCGGCGACCGGCGCGACGGTGCTGCTGCTGGACGAGCCCGCGGCGGGGATGTCGGCGGCCGAGACGGCGCGGCTCGCGGCGTTGCTGCGCGACCTCGCGGCGGCCGGCCGGGCGGTGCTGCTGGTCGAGCACAACGTGCGGTTCGTGGCGGCGGTGGCCGACCGCGTTACGGTGCTCGCCGAGGGCCGCGTCCTCGCTGAGGGGACCCCGGACGAGGTGCGCGCGAACCCCGCCGTCCACGACGTCTACCTGGGGAGCCTGGCGTGAGGCGCGTTCGCGTGGTGACCGGCGCGGCCCGGCCGGCCGCCCCCAGGTCCCGCGTTCTCGCGATCTTGGCGATGTTCGTGCTGCCCGGGCGACACGAACATCGCCAAGATCACGATGTCGCGCGGC
>DATMES010000049.1 GCA_035556555.1 Frankiaceae bacterium | reverse complement strand
GGGGCCTGGATCGTGCCGGGCAGGAGCCCCTTCGGCGCTCGACCACCACCAGAACGGCGGTCGACCCGGACGAGCGGCGCCCGCGCACCCGCGTCGGCCCAACCCTGCAGCCCAGCAGCCGGTCTCACGCGTAGTGATCTTCAAAGAACGACCGAGGCCGGCGCCGACCACGCCGTCAGGATGGAAAGGGCTCCCGGTTGCGGAGGGGTCGGCGTTTCGCCAAGCCCGCTAGAGCAGGGTCGCCGGCACCTCGACGACGCGCGCGCGCAGCCACTCGCCGAGCCCCTTCGCCTGCGGGTCCGCGCGCGTCGACGACGACACGCCCTCGCCGAGCAGGCCGGGGATCTCGAAGTTCAGCGCCGCCAGGTTCGCGAACACGTGCCGTACGACCGGATACGCCGCCGTCTCCGGCAGCAGCTCCTGGAGCCGTTCGACGGTGAGGAGCCCGACCAGCCAGCCGAACGCCGCCGGGTCGCGTACCCACACCCCGAGGTTCGCGGTGCCTCCCTTGTCTCCCGACCGCGCACCGACGACGCGGCCCAGCGGCACGGGTTCGGTCGGCCCGTCGGGGGCACCGGCGGTCCACCCGGCCTCCGGCACGTTCGCGGCGCCGATCGGCGGGTGCGGCACCTCGGCGCGCGTCCCGTCCGCGTGCACGACGACCGGCGTGACGAGGTCGCGGGGCACGAGAGCGGGCCAGTAGACGCCGTACGGTGTCGCGTCGCCGGGCGGCGCGGTCATCGTGAAGCCGGGGTACGACGCGAGCCCGAGCTCCACCGCCGCGCTGGAGAAGGCCCGCCCGATCCGGTCCGGCGACGAGTCCTTCACCGTCACGCGCAGATGGGCGGTGGCGGCCTCGTTCGTCAGCGGGTCGCCGACGTCGGTGCGCGACAGCGACACCTCCGCGTCGGGGAACGCCGCCCTCATCTGCCGCGTCACGAGGTCCGCCTTGGCCTCCAGGTCGAGGCCGGTGAGGACGAACGTCACGGCGTTGCGGAACCCGCCGACGAGGTTCAGCGCGACCTTCAGCGTCTCCGGCGGCGGCTCGCCGCGGACACCGCTGATCCGTACGCGGTCGGGGCCGTCGGGCGACAGGGCGATCGTGTCGAAGCGCGCGACGACGTCGGGGCCGAGGTAGCGCGACCCGCCGATCTCGTACAGGAGCTGCGCCGTCACCGTGCCGGGGGAGACGAGCCCGCCGGACCCTGGGTGCTTCGAGATCACGGACGACCCGTCGGCCGCGATCTCGGCCAGCGGGAAGCCGACGTGCTCCATGCCCGGCACCTCGCCGAAGAACGCGTAGTTGCCGCCGGTGGCCTGCGTACCGCACTCGAGGACGTGTCCGGCGACGACGGCGCCGGCCAGGGCGTCGTAGTCCGTTGCGCCCCAGCCGAACCGCCACGCCGCCGGTCCGCAGACCAGCGCGGCGTCGGTGACGCGGCCGGTGACGACGATGTCCGCGCCGCCGCGCAGCGCCTCGACGATGCCCCAGCAGCCGAGGTACGCGTTCGCGCTCACGGGCGGGTTGGCCGCGGCCGACAGCGGCGCGCCGGTGCCGAGGTGCGTGAGGTGCTCCGACAGCGAGCCCAGGGACGGCATGAGGTCGTCGCCCTCGACGTGGGCGACCGACGCCGCGACACCGAGCCGCGCCGCGAGGTCGCGCACCGCGGTCGCGCAGCCCGCGGGGTTGAGCCCGCCGGCGTTGACGACGACCTTCACGCCCTTGTCGACGGCGAGCCCCAGGCAGTCCTCGAGCTGGCGGACGAACGTCGTGGCGTACCCCTTCGCGGGGTCCTTCAGCCTGCCTCGCCAGAGGATGAGCATCGTCAGCTCGGCGAGGTAGTCGCCGGTCAGCACGTCGAGGTCCCCGCCGTCGAGCATCTCGCGCATCGCGGCCAGCCGGTCGCCGTAGAACCCGGAGCAGTTGCCCACGCGCAGCACGTCCATGGAAGGGATTCTGCCGGGGGTCACCTCCGCGACACGTCTTGTCACCATTTGGGAAGTCTTGACCTGATCTTGCGGAGGGACGAACGTACGGCCCGTTGTCCGGTCGCTGTGCCCCCGTCGACCCCTACCCACGGAAACGGAGCACTGAATGAAGGCACGACTGGTAGCCGCACTGGCAGCGTCGCTGGCCGCGGCTACGACCATGGCGCCCGCGCAGGCCGCGGCACCGACGGCGAAGCTGATCGACGTCCACGAGATCCGCATGGCGGCGCGCAACGGCGCCGGTCCGTCCGGCGGGGCCAACTGCACCAACGCGGGCGCGGCCACCGGCCGTTACGTCCTCACCGGCTGGGCCGTCCAGGGCAACAAGACCGCGCTGTTCAACACCACGACGCTGCCGGCCAACCTCGGCCTGTCCGCGACCGTCAGCGCGATGCAGGCGGGCTACAACGTCTTCAACGGCGCGCCCTCGATCAACATCGCCAACAGCACGACGTCCTCGCTCAAGCCGACCGCCAACCACCAGTACGAGCTGATGTTCGGCAAGGCCGGCGGCACGACGCTCGCCGTCACGTACACGTGGCGCTGGAGCAACGGCGAGATCGAGAGCGACACGCTGTTCAACACGTCGGTGACGTGGGCCAACCTCGGCGCCGAGGGCGACGGCTGCTACGAGACCGCCGGTGCCGTCTACGACGTCGGCAACATCGCCACGCACGAGTTCGGCCACACCTACGGCCTCGACCACCCGTCGAGCGCCCGCTTCGAGACGATGTACGCGTACGGCTACAGCGGCGAGACGCTCAAGCGCTCCCCCGCCTCGGGCGACCTCGCGGGCATCAACGCCATCTACTAAGGCACTCGTTCGCGCAGACGGCCGCCGCTCCCGCACCCGCGGGACGGCGGCCGTTCGCGTGCCGGGGGCGGCACAATGGGACGTACCCGAGCGCCCGTAGCTCAGCTGGACAGAGCACCGGCCTTCTAAGCCGATGGTCGCAGGTTCGATCCCTGCCGGGCGCGCTCCTCGATGCTGTCGTCGGTCGCGGGCGGTGGCGCCGCTCCGGCAAGAGTCAGTTCCGTGAAGGCCGTCACGAGCGACCGTTGGTAGAACGTGAAGAAGTGCAGGTACCGGAACATGAACGGGACGCTCATCCCCGCACAGGTGGTGGACGCCAAGGCGAGCTCGGCTTCGCGGTGCCATGCGCCGCCCGCCGCCAGCGCTACCGCCGCGACGATGAGCGCTGCCGCGATGTTGCGGCTGAAGTCGTACAACGTGCCCCAACGGTCGACCCGGGTCGACTTGCCATGGACCTCACGAACGACGGCCTCCGCGACAAGACCCAGCGCGCGCACCGCCTCCTCGTCTCCCGGCAGTTCGATGTCGTAGCAGGCCGCCGCCTTCCGCACGCGGCTGCGCACCACCGCGGGCAACGGCTTCCCTGGACTCGTCTGGGGTTTGGGCTCGTCTGTGAGCAGTGCACGCAGCGACGTGTGCGAGCGCGTGTGAACCTTCGCGCGCCGGACGAGTGACGCGCTCGTGGTCCCGAGCATGTGGCCTACGACGTAGCAGAGGACGACGAACGCGGTGACGATGTGCACGCCGTAGCTCGCGTCGACGTCGACGCCGCCGGAGATGGCGACGAGGACCGCTATCGTCGCCACCGCCCCGCTGGTCGTGTACGCCAGGAAGTCTCTCAGCGTCAGCGGCAGCCCGCCCATGTGTCCTCCCGTCCGGCGTCCCCTAGGGACAAGCCCGCGTGTACGTTTCGTCACTACGCAGGTGCAGCGAAGCACAACGCACGCCGCTTGCAGGAAGAGAGTCGATCTTGAGCGCGCAGACCTACGGACCCACAGGCGAGCAGCGGAGCATCGGGCTCAGCCTGCTGCTCTTCCTGCTGACGTGCGGCCTGTACGGCCTGTACTGGGCGTTCATGTCGCACGGCGAGATCAAGCAGCACAGCGGCATCGGCGTGGGCGGCATCGTCGGCCTGCTCATCTTCGTCGTCGTGTCGCCGGTGACGATGTTCCTGCTCCCCCACGAGGTGAAGCAGCTTGCCGAGACCCGCCGCCTCCAGAGCCGGGTCTCCGTCAAGACCGGCCTCTGGATCCTGCTGCCCCTCGCGGGCCCGATCATCTGGTTCATCCGCGTGCAGCGGCAGCTCAACGAGATCTGGGCCGCCGTCCCGTAGCGGTAAGGGGGGCAATCCCTCCGGGACGTATCGACGTAGACCGGGAGGAACCGGGCGCCCGGCGGCGAACGCAGTGTGCGCCCCCGTCGATCAAGGAGCCCTGCGTGCCCTCCCGCCTCACCGCCCTGACCGCGCTCGGCGCGGTGCTGCTCCTCCCCCTCACGCCCGTCACCGCGAAGCCGAAGGCGCCGAAGCCCTGCGTGGGCAAGGCGGCCGCGGACGAGTGGCCGACGTTCGGCCGCGACCTCGTCAACAGCCGCCACCAGCAGTCGCCGGGCACCATCGGCGCGACGTCGGCTCCGTTGCTGAGCCCCGTCTGGTCGTACACGACGAGCGGCGCGGGCGTCGGTCTCGGCGACCTCAACGGCACGCCGATCGTGGCCGCTGGCTGCGTCTTCCTCAACACCGCCGCCGGCGACGTCGTCGCGCTCGACGCGAAGACGGGCGCGGAGATCTGGCGCCGTACGGTCACCCTCGACGAGGGCACGGTCGCGGGCCTCGGCGGCATCTTCGTCAGCAGCCCGGCCGTCACCGACGAGGCCGTGGTCGCGCTCGTCAACCAGACCACCGGTCCGTACGCCATCGCGTTCGGCCGCCGCGACGGGGCGCTGCTCTGGCGCAGTCCCGCCCTGAAGTCCGGCCCCGGCTACTACACCAACGCCACCCCCGTCGTGTACGACGGCCTGGTCCTCGCCGGCTACTCCCCCGCCGAGGGCGACCCGACCGGCGTCGGCGGCGTCGCGCTGGTCGACGCCGCGACCGGCGCGCTCGTGACGCGCGCCGAGGTCGTGCCCGCCGCGGACTTCGCGCAGGGCTACGCCGGCGGCGGCGTCTGGACCGCGCCCGCCATCGACACGAAGAACGGCTACGCGTACGCCGGCACCGGCAACCCGTACTCCAAGAAGATCGAGCACCCCAACACCAACGCGATCGTGAAGATCGACGTACGGCGGGACCGCGCGACGTTCGGCACGGTGGTCGGCGCGCTCAAGGGCAACATCGAGCAGTACGCGCCGGTGTTCCGCGACCTCGTCGACCCGGCGTGCGAGGCGGCGGGCGACGACCCGAACGCGCAGCTCATCGTCGGCAACAGCGCGCCGTGCCTCCAGCTCGACCTCGACTTCGGCGCGCCACCGAACCTGTTCACCGACTCCTCCGGCCGCCTGCTCATCGGCGACCTGCAGAAGTCCGGCGTCTACCACGTCGCCGACGCCACGACGATGGCGCCGGCCTGGTCCGCGACCGTCGGTCTCACGTGCCCCGCCTGCAACGCCGCCGCCTCCGCGTGGGACCGGGACGGCTCGATCTACGGCGTCAGCTCGCCCGGTACCGCGATGGTGTCGCTCACCGCGGACACCGGCGCGTACCAGTGGGTCTCGCCGGTCGGCGACGGCACGCACTACCAGTCGACGACGTCGGCCGGCGGCGCGGTGTTCACCGTCGACAACGCGGGTCACCTCCTGGCGTTCGAGTCCGCGACGGGTGCACCGCTGCTGCGCCGCCCGATCGTCGCGGACCTCCCCGCGGGCTCGGAGCCGCAGGTCGCGCTGACGAGCAGCGGCATCGCGATCGCGTCGGGCACGCTGTACGCCGCCGTCGGCAACGCCGTCGTCGCGTACCGCCCGCTGGCGCTGCCGTAGCGAGCCTTCCGGCGGGCTCGCGCGTCTAGTAGTGCATGCGCCTACGCCTGCTCGCCGCCGTCACCGTCCTGCCGCTCCTCGCCGTCGTCCTCGCGCCGGCCGAGGCCAAGCGCAGGACGGCGGTGGCGGCACCGGCGTTCGCGTCGTACGCCGCCCCGGCCGGCGTCGGCGAGTCGGCGGGCGAGCCGTCGATCGGCGTCGACCCGTCGGGGACGGTGTTCTTCCAGGCGCTGCTGGAGACGTTGAAGGTCACCGGCCTCGACACGGGATCGCCGGTGTGGCAGGACGTCGCGCCGCTGCACACGCAGCTCCAGACGCAGGACCCGGTGCTCGAGACCGACGAGGTCACAGGCCGTACGTGGGTCTCGCAGCTCGACCTGGCGTGCAGCCGGGTGGCGTACAGCGACGACTCCGGTACGACGTGGACGCCGTCGGCGATCGGCTGCGCGCCGGGCGCGCTGTTCGACCACCAGAGCATCGGGTCCGGCCCGTGGGTGCCGGGTACGCCGCTCGCCGGCGTCGCGACGTACCCGCGGGCCGTCTACTACTGCGCGCACGACGGCTTCGACTCCAAGTGCGGTACGAGCGTCGACGGCGGCGCGACGTTCCTGCCCGCACGAGTCACGCACACCGGCGACGTCTGCGCGTCCAACTCGGGGCAGGTGCAGGCCGCGCCCGACGGCACGGTCTACCTGCCGCCGACGTACTGCGGCGTCGACTTCGGCCCCGTCCAGGTGCCGACGCACGCGGGCGTCGTCGTCAGCGAGGACAACGGCCTGTCCTGGCACGTCCGTCCCGTCCCCGGCTCGACCGTCGGCAGCGCGGGGCACCCGTCGCTCGACGTCGCGTCCGACGGCACCGTGTACTACGGCTGGGGCGGGCGCGGCGGCGACTACTGGGGCCCGCCGTACGCCGCCGTCACCCGCGACCGCGGCGTGACGTGGAGCCCGCCGGTGCGGCTCGGCGCCGAGCACGGCATCCAGAACACGCGCTTCGTCACGACCGTCGCCGGCGACGGCGACCGGGCGGCGGTGGCGTACCTCGGCTCGACGACGCCGGGGGTCGCGGACGACGCGGCGTTCGCCGGGGAGTGGCACGTGTACGTGTCGTACACCTACGACCGCGGCGCCACGTGGTCGACGGTCAACGCGACGCCGGGCCAGCCGGTGCAGGTCGGCGCGGTCTGCCTGCTCGGCAGCGTGTCGTGCGCGGCGGGCACGCGGAACCTCTACGACTTCCAGGACGCCGTCATCGACGCGCAGGGCCGCGTGCTCGTGGCGGTCGCCGACGGCTGCCCCGGTGCGACGTGCACGTCGACGGCGCCGCGCGCGCAGAAGGCGACGATCGTGCGGCAGGAGACGGGGCGGGGACTGCTGGCGGCGTACGACGGGACGTTCTGACCGCACTTACGCGGCGGCGTACCGGCCGGTCATACTGCGCGCATGCTGATCGGCGCGACGTTCGCGATGTTCTTCCTGGCGATCATGGCGCTGGTGCTGGTGCCGCTCGGGTTCCTGGTCTACTCGCTCGTCGAGGTGGCGAGGGCGCCGGAGCAGGCGTTCGGGCCGCCGTGGGACAACGGGAAGAACGCGTGGCTCATCGGTCTCGCCGTCGCGTTCGCCATCCCTGCGGGGACGATCGTCGGGCCGATCCTGTGGTGGACACAGGGGCACAAGGCGTTGCGGGCGCGGCAGCTCGTGCCGAAGCCGTTCTGGGCGCCCGCGCGGACGTACTACCCGCCCGCGCAGGGCTACCCAGCTCAGCAGCCGGTCACCCGGCCGCCGGACGGCTCTGTCTAGAGTCCGCGGCCGCGGCCGCGGTACCAGCCGCCGCCACCGAGGAGGAGTAGAAGAACCAGGACGATGAGAATGATGGTCAGCATGACCTCGTTCTCCCCGGTGGCGGTCCTCGGGAAACGGCGGCGCGGCATAGGCTCACCCGCATGATCGACCGATTGGTCTGGATCGACCTCGAGATGACCGGTCTCGACCCCGAGCGCGACGTCGTCCTCGAGATCGCCGCGCTCATCACCGACTCCGAGCTCAACCCGGTCGCCGACGGGCTCGACATCGTCGTCGCGCAGCCCGCCGACGCGTTGCAGGGCATGGTCGACGTCGTCCGCGACATGCACGCGCGCTCCGGCCTCACCGACGCGGTGCTCGCGTCGTCGGTGACGCTGGCCGACGCCGAGGCGCAGGTGCTGGCGCTGATCAAGGAGCACGTCCCCGAGCCGCGTACGGTCCCCCTCTGCGGCAACTCCATCGCGACCGACCGGACGTTCATCGTCAAGCACATGCCCGACCTCGAGGCGTGGCTGCACTACCGGATGATCGACGTGTCGTCGATCAAGGAGCTGGCGAAGCGCTGGTACCCGAAGGCGTACTACGGCGCCCCGCAGAAGGCCGGCGGGCACCGCGCGCTCGCCGACATCCAGGAGTCCGTCGAGGAGCTGCGCTACTACCGTTCGGCGATCTTCGTGCCGCCCGTGGTCGAGGAGCCCGCGGCAACGAGTTAGCCCGGGCCGCGCGCGCCCCGTACACTCGCTCCCGCACATGGTGGGTGTAGCTCAGCTGGTAGAGCACCGGGTTGTGGTCCCGGTTGTCGCGGGTTCGAGCCCCGTCACTCACCCCACGTAACCGCAGGTCAGCGGCATGATCGCTGATCTCGGCGCTGCACGAACTCGTTGATGCGCCACGCCGCTTTCGGCTCCGTGGCGAGTTGTCAGGCGGTGTACGGCAGGTAGAGGCTGACGTCGACCCGGACACCAGCGGCGGTTCCAGCGAGCCGTGGCGAGAGGAGCGCACATGCAACCGCAGGGAACGTCCTCGGTCGGTGCCGACACTTCCCGCGCCAACGTCGCCGTCGGCCTCGCCGGCGCAGCCGTGATCGTCTTCGTGATTGCCATCATCGTGGCTCAGGAAGGTAACGACTGGCTCTGGCCCCTCGCGGGCATACTGGGTGGCGCCGGCGCGTTCACCGGGTGGCGCGCGAGCCGGCCGCGTCCCCAGGGGAAGGCTCTCGTAGCCGTCGTGCTGGGCGGGCTCGTGTTCCTCGTCATCCTGGGGTGGATCATCTGGGCGGCGAGCACCGGCAACTTCTGATCCAGGTCATGGCTTCTCGTCTCCACGCGCTCTGCTTCGACGCGAACGACCCACTGCACCTCGCCCGGTTCTGGGCCGGTGTCCTGGGCTGGGAGATGGTCGCGGAACATCCGGACGGCTTCGCGCTCCTGCCGGGCGACGACACGGGGTTCCGGATCGAGTTCTTCCCGACCGAGGAGCCGAAGACCGTCCCGAACCAGATGCACTTCGACCTGACCAGCAAGACCCTCGGCGAGCAGCGGGAGACGGTGACGAGGGCGCTGCGGCTCGGGGCGCGACGCATCGACGTCGGGCAGGGCCCGGACGCGGAGCACGTCGTGCTCGCCGACCCCGAGGGCAACGAGTTCTGCGTCATCGAGCCGGGCAACGCCTTCCTCGCCGACTGCGGGTTCATCGGCGCGGTGTCGTCGGACGGCTCGCGCGACGCCGGCTACTTCTGGAGCGCGGCGCTGGGCTGGCCGCTGGTCTGGGACCAGGGCGAGGAGACCGCGATCCGCTCGCCGCACGGCGGTCCGAAGATCACGTGGGGTGGTCCACCGCTCCCGCCGAAGACCGGGAAGTACCGGCTGCACGTCGACCTCGTACCGGACGGCGACCAGCAGGCGGAGGTCGACCGTCTTCTCGCCCTCGGCGCGACGCACGCCGACATCGGCCAGGGCGAGGTCGACTGGGTCGTGCTGGCCGACCCGGACGGCCACGAGTTCTGCGTGCTGACACTCCGCTAGGGGCTTCCAACCCGGGTCGTCAGAAGTCCAGCCACAGCTGGTGGACGTGCGCCGACGTCACTGGGCCAGGTGTGTCGGAGAAGCCGCCGAACCCGTAGTCGTTCGGCGGCAAGAGGAACGACGTGTGGAACAGGCTGACGTACCGCCCTGGACCGGCGGGCGTCGGCGCGGGCTCGGCCGCGAGGCCTCCGGTCACGTCAGGCCCCCCGCCCTGGCACGGCCAGTGATACGCGGGCGGTGCCGCGCCCGGGGCCGGCGGTGCGACGCCGACGTACCGGCAGATGCCGGTCGCGCTCGGGGCGGGCTTGGCCGGGTGGTCCTTCCACACGACGGTGATGTTCATGCCGCCACCCGCCGGGACACCGCGGGTGCTGCCCGCGGCGTAGACGAGCGGCGCGGAGCCGGGCTCCGCGACGGTCGGCTTCGCCTCGACCACGGACGCGCGCGCAGGCGTCCGCGGAGTGATCGTCCTGCTGCCGCCGGCGAGACCGCTCAGCTTGATCGTCGCCCTGACCGGCGCCCCGTCGGTGACGACGTAGAGCCGGTAGGCACCCGCCGGCAGCGTGCCGTCGATCGTGTTGCCACCAGGGATGAACACCTCGGAGCCGTTCGTTCTGCTTGAGCACTTTCGCTCGGGCGGGAAAGCTCGTCAGGGAGTGCGTACGACGACCCACGGCAGGCGGGAACAGCCAGGGCGGCAAGGGCTGCGTCACGGTGTGGTGGTAAAGCGGAGTCGTCGGATATCGCCGTCACGGCGGATGGCGACGCGTGCGCTGAGCCCCTGACGAATCGATTCCTACAGCCCCCATGACCCAGCGTAGGCCGCAAAGGCCAATGACCTCTCCATGCTCCCCGGCCGCGGCGGATCCACCGGCAGCCACGGCGTGAGGCGGTCCGCCATGACCTGCGCCAGCAGCGGCCGCCACACCGGGTCGAGCGTGTCGTACGCCCACCGCAGTGCCTCGGGCTTCGACGCGACCCGTCCGGTGACCATCGTGAACAGCACGCGGCAGTGCGTCTGCACGACGTACCGCTGCGTCCACGCGTGGTCCATGTTCGCCCACGCCGTGATGCCGTCGAGCGTCCCGGGCAGCGCGTCGCGCGCGGCGTCGCGGAGCGCCTGCGCCGGTACCTCCGCGACGACGTCCGCCGGCGGAGGACCGTCGAGCGCGATGCCGTGGTGCCGCAGGATCCAGCGGGTGTGCAGCGTGTTGCAGTGGTCGTCCCACGTCATCTCGCGGTGGCCGCGGTCGACGTAGAGCCACGGCTGCCCGACGGTCGTGTTGTCGCGCAACGACGCGAGGTCGGCGTACGACCCCTCGACGTTGGTGCTCCAGTGGCCTGGGCGCGTGGGGATCTCGTCGTGCAGCCGCCGCAGCCCGGCCTCGATGTCGCCAGCGGGCGGCACCGTCGTGACGACGAGGAAGTCCGCGTCGCTCTCGGCATCGCCGGCACCGAGGGCGAACGAGCCCTGCAGGTAGCAGCCGACGTACGTCGTGCCGAGGATCGTGCGCGCCGCCTCGGCGATGTCGGCGAGGACGGCGTCGAGCTCGGGGAACGGCGTGACCATGAGAACCGGCAGGGTACGGACCGTCAGGCCCGCCGTCGCCCTGATTTCAGCGGTGTACGCGGTACCGGAGGTGCGTGACGCCGCCCTCGCCCTCGAGGACCCTGGTCCGCTCGAGCTCGCGCTGCCCGGCGCCGAGGTGCTCGAACAGCGGCCGGCCCTCGCCGAAGAGCACCGGCACGAGGTGGACCTGGATCTCGTCGAGCAATCCGGCCAGCAGGGCGCGCTGCGCGATCGCCGCACCGTGGACGAGCACGTCCTTGTCACCCGCGGCGGCCTTCGCGTCGCGTACGGCGTCCGCGAGGTCGCTGACGTAGTGCACCGTCGGCCAGTGCGCCCATGACGGCGCCGGGTGGCGGCTCAGCACGTAGAGCGGCACCCCGTCGTGGTGGTCGCCGCCCCAGCCCTGCGCCGGCTCGAACGTCCCTCGCCCGCAGAGCACCGCGCCGGTCGACATGAACTCGTCGTAGACCTGACGGTTGACGCCGCGCAGCCGCGCGACCGCCGCCTCGAAGTCGCCTCCCTCGGCATCCGGGAACACCCACTCGTGCAGCCGTTCGCCGCCGTCGCCGAGTCCGTTGTCCGGGCCCTCGTCGGGCCCGGCGATGAACCCGTCGAGCGTCATCGACATGTACAGCACCGTCGAGCCCACGCGCGCCCCTTCGGTCAGGTGACCGAAAGGTAGTCCACCGCGACGCCCGAGGCCGACCCGCTCGACGTCCCCACGCACACGACCTTGATGGTGTGCCGCCCGTCGGAGAGCCCGGTGACGCCGTACGCCGCCTGCTTGTACAGCGTGGACGCGCTCGTCAGCGTGACGGTCTTCTTCAGCACGCCGTCCACGTAGATCCGAGCGGGGCCCGCGCCGGGCCACCGCGTGACGTACAGCCGCACGCCGGTGCCCTTGAACGTCAGCGAGTACGACGGCGTCCCGCCCGTGTCGCCGCTCGTCTTGTGGGTGACGACGTCGTACGAGCCACCGGACGCGGAGGCGGCGGAGACGCGCCGGAACGCCTGGCGCGCAGCGGTTTCCTGCAACACGGACAACCCGACCTGCAGGTAGTCGGGGGCGACGTACGCACCGCTCGCCGCGGACGGACGCGTGCCGAGCGCGCGCACCTGGATCGTGTGCGTGCCCGCCGAGAGCGGGGGCGTCGTGAACAGCTTCACCTTGTACGCCGTCGCCGAGCGGTAGAACGACACCGTCGACTTCTTGACGCCGTCGACCCAGACCTCGCCGTAGCCGCCGGACGGCATCCGCGTGCCGTACAGCGCGGCGGTCTGGCCCGACGTCGCGGTCACGCGCCACGTGGCGCTGCTGCCGGCAGCGTTGGACACGGCGTACGACCCGCCGCTCGCCGACGCGCTGCTGTCGCTGTCCCAGAACTCCCTCAGCGCGGCCGACGTGTTCTGCACGACGCCCGACGTGCGGACGAGGAAGAGGTTGGCTGTCAGCGCGTTGCCGGCGAGGTCCTTGATCGCCGAGGTGACGGTCACGGCGTACGTCTCCCCTGGCACGAGCGGCGACGACGGCACGAACGCCGCCTTGGTGCCGCCGGCCTGCGACGTCACCGTCCCCGGCACGGTCGCGGTCTGCCCGGCGACGCGCACCTGCACCGACGACGTGCTCACTCCCGTCACCGCCTCGGAGAACGTCACGGTGAGCGGCCCGCTGACCGACGCGCCGGCGGCCGGTCCGGTCGCGGTCGGCGGTGTGGTGTCGACGGTCCATGTGTACGACTTCTCCGTGCGCTGCCCCGACACGTTGATGACCGACACGACGAACGTGTGCGTCCCGTCGGGCAGCGTCTGGAAGGTGAACGGAGACCCGTTGGGGCAGTCCTCGTACGAGTAGACGCCCTCGTCGACGAAGCAGTGCGTCTGCATCGCCTCGCCCGCCGGATCGGTGGCGGTGTACGTGAACGTCGGGGTCGGGTCCGTCGTGTTCGCCACGGGCTGCTGGGTGATGGTGACGACCGGCACGCTCGCGGGCAGGCACCACGTCACGGAGGTCAGCCGCGTCCCCGCCTCCACGCGCGACTTCGAGCTCCACGACGACGCCGTCGACGGGTACGAGTAGTGGCTGTGGCCGCGGTACGTGAACGGGTCCGGGTCGTTCGTTCCGGCCGCGGACCCCATGACGCCCGCCGCGCCGACGTGCCTCCCCGAGGTGCACTGGTGCGAGCCGAACGCGTCGGTCGCCCCGGCGTAGTCCTGCCGCCAGACGTTCGGGCTCACGCCGATGTCCGCGGCGGGCACGCAGTACGCCTCGACGTGCAGCGACACCGCGACCGGACTCTCGCCGGTGGCGTAGAAGCCCGTGCCGTCGGGCGTGGGCGAGGTGAAGTCGATCCTGCGGGTGTTGACGCCGCCGGTGTTCCAGTCGGCGCCGCCGCCGATCGCGACCTTGCCCGTGGTGCACGTCACGGTGCCACCGGCGAACGTGCCGCTGCGCGCGAAGTCGGCCGACGCGACCTCCAAGGTCCCGACGTGCGCCTCGAGGGCGCAGGACACCGCGATGATCCCGGAGATGGCCGCACTGGTGAAGTAGTTGTGCAGCAGGACCCGGTAGCCGCGCGCACGGTCCCAGTACTCCGCGACGCGCTCGTACTCCGGTGCCAGCGCGGACCCCACCGTGCCGACGGTCTGCAGGCCGCCGCCGATGGGCACGTACGACGCGGGGCACTCGACGACGCCGGTGCCGATCGTCGAGGCGGCGACGTTGAACGTCGCCGTGACCTTCGTCGTGAACCGCCACGGCACCGCTCCCGCGTGCGCCGGTGGGGGTGCGACGACGAGGAGCTGGGCCGCCGCGAGCAACGGCACGGCGGCGCGCCCGACGGTCCGGATCGCGGTCATATGCCCCACCCCTGGGTACGGCGCGGCGTCCGCTGCCGCACAGCGGAAGTCTGCCCCTCCCAGGGCCCGGTGTCCGCGAAATCGCAGTTTTGGTAGACGTGACCAGAACTCTGTGTCACCGTACGAGTCATGGCGACCAGAACTCGCGCGGCGAAGGTCCCGCCCGGCTACGACCCGAGCGCGTTCCCTGCCTTCGCCGTCACGGTCGACGTCGTCATCCTCACGATGACCGAGGGCGCGCTCCACGTGCTGCTCGTCCGTCGCGGCGAGGAGCCGTTCAAGAGCATGTGGGCGGTGCCCGGCGGCTTCAAGCGCCCGGAGGAGACGCTGGACACCGCGGCGCGGCGCGAGCTCGCCGAGGAGACCGGGGTGGACGCGGCGAGCCTGCTCACGCAGTTCGGCGCGTACGGCGACCCCGGCCGCGACCCGCGCATGAACGTCGTCACGGTCGCCTACCTCGCCGTCCTCCGCGACGTCGGCACGCTCGTCGCCGGCACCGACGCCGCGGCCGCGGCCCTCGTCCCCGTCTCCGACGTGCTGGAGCAGCGCGTCGAGCTGGCGTTCGACCACCTCGCGATCGTCCGCGACGCGGTCGAGCGGGTCCGCGTCGAGCTCGAGGTGTCGGGCATCGCGACGGCGTTCGTCGGGACGACGTTCACGATGGCCGAGCTGCGCACCGTCTACGAGGCCATCTGGGGCGTGCAGCTCGACGCCGCGAACTTCCGCCGCAGCCTCGTCTCCGACGACGGCTGGGTCGTCCCGACGGGACGTACGGCACGCCCTGGCCCCGGCGGCGGCCGGCCCGCGGAGCTCTACCGCGCCGGGCGCGCGTGGAAGCACGGCGCCCCCATCCAGCGGAACCGTTGAGAGGAAGCGCCATGCGCGCAGTCGTCCAGGACAGGTACGGCCCGCCCGAGGTGCTGCGCGTCGCCGACGTCGAGCGTCCCGTAGCGAAGGACGACGAGCTGCTCGTCCGCGTGCACGCCTCGACGGTGACCCGCAGCGACACGGGCCTGCGCGGCGCGGAGTACCCGTTCACGCGGCTCATCACGGGGCTGCGCAGGCCGAAGCACACGGTCGCCGGCATGGAGTTCGCGGGCGTCGTCGAGGAGACCGGCGCGGCCGTGACGGAGTTCGCCGCCGGCGACGAGGTCTTCGGTGTCGAGAACGGCGCCAACGCCGAGTACCTCGTCGTCCGCGAGTCCGAGGTCGTCGCGCGCAAGCCGGCCGGGCTCACGTTCGAGGAGGCGGCGGCAGTCCCCGACGGCGCGCTGCTCGCGCTGACCTGCCTGCGCCCGGCGTACCCGCTGACGGGCAAGAACGTCCTCGTCTACGGCGCCGCCGGGTCGATCGGCACCGCCGCCGTCCAGCTGCTCGCGCACCACTTCGGCGTCGAGGTGACCGCGGTGTGCGACGGCAAGGACGCCGACGTCGTCCGGTCGCTCGGCGCGGGCAAGGTGATCGACCGGCTCACCGAGGACTTCACGAGGAACGGCGAGACGTACGACGTCATCTTCGACGCCGTCGGCAAGCACTCGTTCCGCCGCTGCCGCCGCTCCCTCGACAGCGGCGGGGTCTACGTCACCTGCGACCTCGGGGTCGGCTACCACGTGCCGTTGCTCATGCTCGTCACGAAGCTCGTGGGCAGCAGGCGCGCAGCGCTCGGCATCGGCAGCTACCGCAAGGACGACCTGCTGCTCGTGCGGGATCTGGTCGAGGCGGGGAGGTACAGGCCGGTCATCGACAGGACGTACGGCCTCGACGAGATCGTCGAGGCCACGCGCTACGTCGAGACCGGGCAGAAGACCGGCAACGTCGTGATCCGCGTCGCCTGACCGCGTCTGGCACGCTGGGACCGTGCGCATCTCGGCGGTCGAGCTGCGGCGGGTGCGCCTGCCGCTGGTGGCGCCGTTCCGTACGTCCTTCGGCACGCAGACGACGCGCGAGGTCCTCCTCGTGCACGTCCTCGCCGACGGCGCCGAGGGCTGGGCCGAGTGCGTCGCGCTGGAGGAGCCGGTCTACTCGTCGGAGTACGTCGCGGGCGCGCACGCCGTCATCACCGCGCACCTCGCGCCGCGGCTGCTCGGTGCCGACCTGACGGCCGAGGAGGTCGCGACCCTGCTGGCCCCGGTGAAGGGGCACCGGATGGCGAAGGCCGCGCTGGAGACGGCGGTGCTCGACGCGCAGCTGCGTACGGCGGGCACGTCGCTGGCGGCGTACCTCGGCGCGACGAAGACCCGCGTCCCCGCGGGCGTGTCGGTCGGCATCATGGCGTCGGTGCCGGCGCTGCTCGACGCCGTGGAGTCGTACCTCGCCGAGGGGTACCTGCGGATCAAGCTGAAGATCGAGCCGGGCTGGGACGTCGAGCCGGTACGCGCGGTGCGTGAGCGCTGGCCGGACGTACTGCTGCAGGTCGACGCCAACACGGCGTACACCCGCGCGGACGCCGGCCACCTCGCGCGGCTCGACGAGTACGGCCTGCTGCTCATCGAGCAGCCACTCGACGAGGACGACGTCGTGGGCCACGCGCTGCTCGCGCGGACGGTCCGTACGCCGATCTGCCTGGACGAGTCGATCGAGTCCGTGGGCGACGCGGTCGACGCGATCGAGCGCGGCGCCACGACCGTCGTCAACGTGAAGCCGGGCCGCGTCGGCGGCTACCTGGAGTCCAAGCGCATCGCGGCGGCCTGCGCCGAGCGCGGCGTCGCGGTCTGGTGCGGCGGCATGCTCGAGACCGGCATCGGACGCGCCGCCAACGTCGCGCTGGCGGCTCTCCCCGAGTTCACGCTGCCCGGCGACACGTCGGCGTCCAGCCGCTACTACGCGACCGATCTCACGGCGCCGTTCGTCCTCCGCGACGGGCACCTCGACGTACCGACGGGGCCCGGTATTGGCGTCGATCCGCTGCCGGACGTGCTCGCCGAGGTCACGACGGGCGTCGAGGTCATCGAGGGCTGAGGACGTACCCGCGCTCGTCGAAGCCGGTGACCGCCCAGCCGTCCGCCATCGCCCCGCCGAGCTCGTCGCGGACCCGGTGCCGCCACGCGCGCGCGGCGTCGGGATCGTTGCGCCGCAGTGCTTCCACGTCGTCGGGGACCGCGACGGTGCGCTCACCTTCACCGCCCGATGGCGGTCGCGTGAGGTGCCACTCGACGAGGAGGCGGTCGGTCTCGTCGCCGCGGTTCACGCCGTCGTCCATGGGGCCGTAGAAGTCGGGAAGGTACGCCGCCGGGCGGGCGCCGAGGGCCGCGATGTTGAACGCCGCGTTGCGCCGGACCAGCGGGTCGTACGTCCACAGCACCCGCTCGATGCCGCGCTCGAGCGCCCACTCGCGCTGGTGCTGCTTGAGCGCGCGGCCGATGCCGCCGCGCTGCGCCACGACGCCGGTGATGTGCGAGTAGAGGTACACGTCGTCCGGCCCGCCGCCGAGGAACGCCACCGACGCGCCGACCATCGCGTCGCCGTCGTACGCGCCGTACGCGTAGCCGCCGGCGTGGTCGACGGCTCGGACGAGGTTGACCGCGACCGGCGGCTGCTCCGTCTGCCAGACCTCGGCGAACAACGCCGTGGCCCGGGCCACGGCTGCCACGGTGTCGAGGCGCGCGATCGTCAACGTCACGTCCGCAGTATCCGGCTACGGTCGTCCCATGCTCGACGCCGTCGCCGACCTCGTCTCGATCGAGTCCCCCACCGCCGACCTCGCCGCCGTACGCCGCGTGGTCGAACACACCGAGGCGTGGCTGACGGCAAGGCTCGGCAGCGCGCCGGAGGTCGTCGTCCGCGAGGGTCGTCCGCACCTGCTCTGGAACGGCGCCCGACCCGGGGTCGTGATCGTCGGGCACCTCGACACCGTGTGGCCGCTGGGCACGCTGGAGCGGTGGCCGTTCAGCGTGGCGGACGGGCGGGCGACGGGGCCGGGCGTGTTCGACATGAAGGCGGGCGTCGTCATCGCCGCCGAGGCGATCGCGTCGCTGGCCGACCCGGGCCGGGTGGCATTGCTGCTCACGACGGACGAGGAGACGGGCTCGCCGACGTCGCGTGCCTTGGTCGAGGAGACAGTGCGCGGCTGCCGCGCCGCGCTGGTCTGCGAGCCGCCCCAGAACGGCGCCGTGAAGACCGCGCGCAAGGGCGTCGGCATGTACACGGTTGCCGTCACGGGGCGCGCAGCGCACGCCGGCCTGGAGCCGGAGAACGGCGTCAACGCCACCGTCGAGCTCGCCCATCAGGTCCTCGCCGTGACCGCGCTGAACGACCCCGCGCACGGCACCACCGTCACGCCGACGGTGGCGGCGAGCGGCACGGTCGGCAACACCGTGCCGCCGTCCGCGACCGTCTACGTGGACGTGCGCGCGACGTCGGCAACGGCGCTGGACGAGGTGGACCGCGCGCTGCGGGGCCTGGCACCGGTGCTGCCGGGCGCGCGAGTGGAGCTGCTCGGCGGCGTCAACCGGCCGCCCCTCGAACGCGCCATGGCCATCGGCCTGTACGAGCTCGCGGTCGATGCGGCCACGGAGGCCGGCATCGAGGGGCTGGCGGAGTGCATGGTCGGGGGCGGGTCCGACGGCAACTTCACCGCCGGCATCGGCGTCCCGACCCTCGACGGGCTCGGCGCCGTCGGCGGGGGCGCGCACGCGGAGGGCGAGTGGATCGACGTCGCCGAGCTGCCCCGCCGCGCGGCCATGCTGGCCGGCCTGCTGCGCCGCCTCACGTAGCTGGGCCGGGACCCCGGCGTCTTTCGTGATCTTGGCCATGTTCGGGTCCGCCGGCGGACCCGAACATGGCCAAGATCACCAGGGGCGGCGGTCCGCGGGCGCCGCCCCTGGTGCCGACGCAGGAGGTCGGGCCGGCCTCGGCGAAGGAAGGGCGCATCCCGTTCGCGTACGCGTCCCCGCGTGCGCCCATGCCCATCGGAGGAACCCCCGTGAAGCGCCTGCTCATCGCTACCGCGCTCGTCGCCGCGTCGTTCGGCGTGCCCGCCGCCAACGCCGTGTGCGAGGGCCCGAACGCGTTCAACGTCTGCGTGACGACCGGCTGTTCCGGCCACCCCTGCGTGATCGACCCGCTGAAGACGCAGATCCAGATCAACTGCAACCACCCGACGCCGCCGCCCGTCTGCGCGCTGCTCGAGGTGAGCGGCTCCTAGCTGAGCAGGTCGTCCAGCGCGCGCAGGATGCGCTTCTCCGACACGGAGAACGCCGTCTTCATCGTCGGCGCGAACAGCTGCACCCGCAGCTCCTCGATCATCCAGCGCACGTGACGTACGTCGGCGTCGCCGCGGCGTGCCGGTGGCAGGCCGCGGACGACGTCGTCGTACTCCTTCTCGATGCCCTGCACGATCGTCGTGTTGAGCCGGTCGCGGGCGGGGTCGCGCTGCAGGCGGTCGAGGCGTACCTCGGCGGCCTGGAGGTAGCGCGGCAGGTCGCGTAGCCGCGCGCGCCCGGTCCGCGCGACGAACCCCTCGTGCACGAGCCTGCCGAGCTGCTGCCGTACGTCGTCGGGCAGGTCGTCGCGGTCCGCCACCCGCCGCGCCGCCGACACCGCCTCGGCGGTCGCGACGACGACCTCGTACGTCGCGTCGGCCAGCTCGGGGCGCACGCGTTCGCGCAGGGCGACGAAGTCGGCCTCGGTCCACGGCAGGTCGTCGACGAACGAGTCGAGCGCCGCCACGACGCAGTCGTCGAGCAGTGCCGGGACGGTGGCGTACGGGCTCGCGGGGAGCGCGAGCTTGGTCTGCTTCGGCAGCCGCCCCACGACGGCGCGCAGCGGGCTCGGAAGTCCGAGCAGGAGCAGGCGGCGTACGCCCGCCCTGTGGTTCGCCTGCTGCTCCGCCTGCGTCGCGAGCACCCGCACGCCGACGCTCTGCCCCTCGTCGACGAGCGCCGGATACCCCTGCACGGTGCCGCTGGCGAACGTCCTCGGCACGTCCGTCCACGCCGCGAGGCCGGTGCGTTCGAGGCCGCTCGCCGCTGACGACAGTGCCTCGCGGACCGCCGGGGAAGCCTTGCGCCGCAACGCTTCCAGGTCCTTGCCCTCCGCGACGGTGCGGCCTTCGTCGTCCACGACGCGGACGGTCATGCGCAGGTGCGGCGGCACGCGCTCCCAGTCCCAGGCGTCGTACGGCACGACGGTCCCCGTCATCCTGCGGAGCTCGTCGGAGAGCACGTCGAGCAGCGGCCCTGACCGCGGCGTCGCGCGCGCCAGGACCGACGTCGCGGTGTCGGGCATCGGCACGAACGCCACGCGCAGCGACTTCGGCAGCGACCGCAGCAGCGCCGTCACGACGTCGTGCCGCAGCCCCGGCACCTGCCACGCGAGGTCGCCGGCGTCCACCCGCGGCAGCACCGCGAGCGGCACGTGCACCATGACGCCGTCGCCGGGGTCGCCGGGGTCGAAGCGGTACGTCAGCGGCAGCCGCAGGTCGCCCTGCACCCACTCCCCCGGGTAGTCGGCGAGTTCCACCCGCGCGCGCAGCACGAGGTCCTCGGGGAACGTCAGCAGGTCGGGCGAGGTACGCCGCTCCTTCTTCCACCACGCGTCGAAGTGCCTGGCGGACACGACGTCGGCGGGGACGCGCGCGTCGTAGAAGTCGTAGAGCACCTCGTCGTCCACGACGAGGTCGCGCCGGCGCGCCTTGTCCTCCATGGCCTCGACGCGGTCGAGCGTCGCGCGGTTGGCGGCCCAGAACGCGTGGTGCGTCTCCCAGTCGCCCTCGACCAGCGCGGAGCGGAGGAACAGCGAACGCGAGACGGCCGGGTCGATGCGGCCGTAGTCGACGGTACGGCCGGCGACGAGCGGGATGCCGTACAGCGTCACCCGCTCCGACGCGACGACCGCGCCGCGCTTGCGGGACCACCGCGGCTCGCTGTAGCGGCGTACGACGAGGTGCCCGGCCAGCGGCTCGACCTGCTCGGGCTCGATGCGCGCGCAGATGCGGCCCCACAGCCGCGACGTCTCGACCAGCTCCGCGGCGACGACCCAGCGGGGCGGCTTCTTGAAGAGCCCGCTGCCTGGGAAGACGGCGAACTTCGCGCCGCGCGCGCCCAGGTACTCGTTGCGCTCGCCCTCCTTGAGCCCGACGTGCGACAGCAGTCCTGCCAGCAGCGCGGTGTGCACGGACTTCGGGTCGGCGTCGGCCGTGTTGGGCACGAGGCCGAGGTCGGTCGCGATGCGGGTGAGCTGGCCGTGCAGGTCCTGCCACTCGCGGACGCGCAGGTAGTGGAGGAACTCCGCCTTGCAGAGCCGCCGGAACGCGCTCGACGACAGCTCGTCCTGCTTCTCCTGGAGGTGGTTCCAGAGGTTGACGTACGCGAGGAAGTCCGAGGTCGGGTCGGCGAAGCGGGCGTGCAACGCGTCGGCCGCCTGCTGGCTGTCGGCGGGGCGTTCGCGCGGGTCCTGCACGGTCAGCCCGGAGGCGATGACGAGCACCTCGCGCAGGCAGCCGTTGCGCTCGGCCTCGAGCACCATGCGCCCGAAGCGCGGGTCGAGCGGCAGCTGCGCCAGCCGTCTGCCGAGCGGCGTCAGCCGCGGCGTACGGCCCTCCTCCAGCGCGCCGAGCTCGTGCAGCAGCGCGACGCCGTCGCGGATCGCGCGCCGGTCCGGCGGGTCCACGAACGGGAAGTCCTCGACCTGCCCGAGCCCGAGTGCGGTCATCTGGAGGACGACGCTGGCGAGGTTGGTGCGCAGGATCTCCGGGTCGGTGTGCTCGGGCCTGCTCTCGAAGTCCTCCTCGGTGTAGAGGCGTACGCAGATGCCCTCGGCCACGCGCCCGCAGCGGCCCTTGCGCTGGTTGGCCGACGCCTGGCTGACGCGTTCGATGGGGAGCCGCTGGACCTTCAGGCGCGTGCTGAAGCGGCTGATGCGCGCGGTGCCCGGGTCGACGACGTACCGGATGCCGGGGACGGTGAGGGAAGTCTCGGCGACGTTCGTGGCGAGGACGATCCGGCGGCCCCTCGCCCGCTCGAACACCTTGTGCTGCTCGGCGTGGGAGAGGCGGGCGTACAGCGGCAGCACCTCCGTCTCGCGCAGGTCGAGCCGGCGGAGCGCGTCGGCGGTGTCGCGGATCTCGCGCTCGCCGGAGAGGAAGACCAGCACGTCGCCCGGGCCCTCCGCCTGCAGCTCGGTGACCGCGTCCACGACGGCCTGCACCGGGTCTGTGTCCTCGTCGGGCGGTCGGTAGCGGACCTCGACGGGGTACGTCCGCCCGCTCACCGTGACGACGGGCGCGTCGCCGAAGTGATGCGAGAAGCGTTCGGTCTCGATGGTCGCGCTCGTGATGACCAGCTTGAGGTCGGGGCGGCGCGGCAGCAGGCGCTTGAGGTAGCCGAGGAGGAAGTCGACGTTGAGGCTGCGCTCGTGCGCCTCGTCGAGAACGATCGTGTCGTACTGCCGCAGGTCGCGGTCGCCCTGGATCTCGGCGAGCAGGATGCCGTCGGTCATGAGCTTGACGAGCGTGTCGTCGTTCGAGCGGTCGGTGAAGCGGACCTTGAAGCCCACCGTCGTGCCGAGCGGCGTACCGAGCTCCTCGGCGACCCGGTCGGCGACCGTCCGCGCGGCGATCCTCCGGGGCTGCGTGTGGCCGATCGTGCCGCGGATCCCCCGCCCGAGCTCGAGGCAGATCTTCGGCAGCTGCGTCGTCTTGCCCGACCCGGTCTCGCCGGCGACGACGACGACCTGGTGACCGGCGATCGCGGCGGCGATCTCGTCCTTCGCCTGGCTCACGGGGAGCTCAGGCGGGTACGTGATCCGCGGCCGCGCCGCGAGCCGCCGCGCCATCCGGGCCTCGGCCCGCTCGACCTCGGCGGCGAGTCGTTCGAGCGGCTCGCGGCCCTGCTGGAGGCGGCGGCGCAGCCGGTGCTCGTCGCGGAGCGTCAGCCCGGGGAGGCGGTCGAGCAGCGCGGGCGTGCTCGGGGGGCTGGACATGGCGCCGTTCAGCGTAGGTGCCGCGGCGGCGTCCCGTCGTCCCGGTTTCGGCGCACGCAGGGGTGGCGGCATCCCGCGGCGAACGTAGCCATGCCCCTTATCCCCTCCCCTCTTGGAGAGAACAGTGCGGAAGCTGAGCCTGCGCAAGGAGTCCCTGGCCGAGCTGTCCACGGACGAGCTCGCCGTCGTCGTCGGCGGCGCCGAGACCAAGGTCTGCGTGACCGACCCGTGCATCACCCCGCCCGTGAGCCAGCTGAAGTGTTCGTTCAGCATCGCCGCCGAGGTCTGCGGCTGATGCGCAAGCTCACGCTGAAGAAGGAG
>DATMES010000048.1 GCA_035556555.1 Frankiaceae bacterium | reverse complement strand
GCCGTCGTTGAACTCGTCGCACAGGTAGACCGGCTCACCCTCGGGCGAGATGTAGGACACGACGCCCGGCTGGAGCACCGTGACGCCGTTCGTGCCGCTCTGGTTGCGGGTGGCACCGTTGACGTAGGCGCCGGCGTGCGTCGAGACGTTGACCTTGATCGTGCACTTCAGGTTGCCGTTCTGCGCGATCGGGCCACCGTAGAGAACACCGGTCTGCGAGAACTCGGGCGCCTCGGGCGAGTTGTCCGTCGCCGTGGTGAAGCCACAGGCAGCGTCGGTCGCGCTGGGCGCGGCCGCCTGGGCGACGGGGGTGAACGACGTCGCGAGCGCGCCGGCGGCGAGCAACGCGATGGCAAGCTTCTTCACTTGTCCTCCTCTTCCCGCATCGATGGCTCTCGCTCAGGGGGAGCGAGAGTAGGGGGCCTCGATGCGGAACGTCGGCGAACGTAACCGGGTTACGAACCACCCGTCAATGGGTCGAACCGGAAAAATCTTCACGATTCCGGGCCATCCGGGAGCCTGGGCGCCCAGGGATCACGGCCCACCGGAAGAATTACGAGTTACAGCGTTGTAATTCACTTTCTTCCTGTCGGATGTCCCGATCGGCGCGGGTCGGCCGTATGTCTTGTCGACGCCTCGTCTGCGCCGAGGAGCCCCCATGGACCACGCCGATCTCGCCTGCCCGGATCCGCCGTACGCCGCCGTGCCCGCACGCCGCCGGCTGCTCGCGCCGGCACCCCCAGCGCCGTCCGGCGAGGGGCTGACGCGCGCCGAGCTGTGGGCGCTCGTGGCGCCGTACCGCGGCCGCCTCATCGCCGTCGCCCGCCGCCGCGGCCTCTCGCTGCAGGACGCGCAGGACGTCGCGCACAACGTCCTGTGCGCCGCCGTCGAGTGCGCGCACCTCGACGCCGCCCGCGTGGAGTCGTTCCTCGTCCGGCTGACGGTCACGCGCTGCCGTGAGCTCGAGGGCGACGCCGCCCGGCGCGCCGCCATGCTGGCCCGCTCCCGCGGCGACGACCGGCTCGTCGGCCACGTCGAGGACGCCGTCTGCGACGAGGCGCACGCCCGCTGGCTCCTCGCGAGGCTCCCCGCCCGCGAACGCAGCGTCATCGAGCTGAGCGTCGCCGGCGAGACGGTGACCGGCATCGCGAGCGCGACCGGTCTCTCGTACCCCACGGTCGACCGCCTCCTGTCGCGGGCCCGTAAGGAGATGCGCAGGCTCGCGGGCGTCCTCGGGCTGGCCGGCGCGCTCGCGTGGCGGCATCGGCGGCTCGTCGCGGCCCCCGCCGCCGTCGCCGTCGCCGGCGTGAGTGCGCTGACGTTGCAGCCGGCGCCCGCGGTGAGCGTGCCGGTGGCGCGGCCCGCCGTCGAGGTACGCAGCGTGCTCCCGCGCGCCAGGGCCGCCGTCGTCCGGGCGCCCGCCGTCGCGCCGCCTCGCCGCGTGGTCACGCCGCGCGTCGGGCTCGCCGCGCCGGTGCGGGTGCGGCCCGATGCCGCCGCTGCCCCCGTCCGGCGCCGCGTGCTGGTCGACGTCGTCGCGCCGAACGCGAAGCACGGCGACGACAAGGCGCTGGTCCAGCGGGTCGCCCAGTGCCTGCGCGAGGGCGTCGAGCTCGAGCTCGGCGCGCGCGGCGGCATCGTCTGCGCCGGCGACGTCCACATCGTGCTGCCCAAGGTGGCGCGGCCGTGACGCGCCGGCTCGCGGCGCTCGCGCTGCTCGTCGCGTCGGCGGCGACGGGAGCGGCCGCCGCCGAGCCCTGGCTCTGCGTGGACGTCCCCGGTCAGCAGGTGCTCCACGTCCACGTGCGCCCGATGGAGCTCTGCTTCCTCGCCCCCGAGGGCTGACCTGCGCTCCCTGCCGAACGTCCCGCATCTCCCTGTCTCCCGGCCCTGGTCGCGTGCCCACTAGGCACCGGACGCTGGCGGCATGAGAGCACTGGTGGTGTACGAGTCCCTGTTCGGGAACACGCTGACCGTCGCGCGCGCCGTCGCCGAGGGCGTCGCGCGGCACCTGAAGACGGAGACGGTCGAGGCAGGGAACGCTCCCACGGTCCTCGGCGACGACGTCGCGCTGCTCGTCGCGGGCGGGCCGACGCACGCGTTCGGGCTGAGCCGGCAGAGCACGCGGGCCTCGGCGGTGGAGCAGGGCGCCACCGGCGCGAGCGAGACCGGGCTGCGCGAGTGGCTCGACGCGCTGGCACCGGGCTCGGCGGCGGCGGCCACGTTCGACACCCGCGTGCGCAGGCCGCGGGTCCCTGGCTCCGCCGCGAACGCCGCCGAACGCCGCCTGCGCGGGAAGGGCTACGTGGTCGTGCGGCCGGCCGAGACGTTCTGGGTCGGCGGCACGCCGGGCCCGCTGCTCCCCGGCGAGGTCGAGCGGGCTCGCGCGTGGGGCGCCTCGGTCGCCGCCGCGGCAACGGCTGCCGGCGTCGTGGGAGGTGTGCGATGAGCACCACCGTCCTGTCCCCCGACCGGCCGGCCACGGTGCTGCCGCCGGCGGCAGCCCGCGGGGCGTGGTCGCCGGGGCACGTCGCGGCGGCGGTCGCGCTGCCGTTCTGGGTCGCGGTCTCGGTCGGCGGGCTGTTCGCCGACGGCTTCTACCCCGACGGGCCGTGGGCGAGGGAGGCGTTCCGCGGCAGCGACCTCGCGACCCTGCTCGTCGGCGTACCCGTGCTCGTCGCGTCGCTCGCGCTGTCGCTGCGCGGCTCGCCGCGCGCGCGGCTGGTGCTGCTCGGCATGCTGGCGTACGGGACGTACGACTACTCGTACTACGCGTTCGGCGCGGAGCTGTCGGACTGGCTGCTGCTGCACCTCGGCGCGTTCGTGGCGTCGCTCGCGGGGCTGGTGCTGGTGGCGTACGAGCTCGACGTCGGGTCGCTCACCCGGCGCGCCGTGCCGCGCGGGACGCGGCGGCTCGTGGGGGCGTACCTCTGCGCGGTCGGCGGGGCGATGACGTTCCTGTGGGTGTCGGCGTCGGTGCGGTACGCGCTCTTCGACGAGCTGCTCGGCGACGCGCCCAAGGCGGGGCAGCACCTCGTGTTCGCGATCGACCTCACGCTGCTGGTCCCGGGGCTGGTCGCGGCGGGTGTGCTGCTGTGGCGCGGCGCCGCATGGGGCGTCCCCGCCGCGATCGCGATGAACGTCCTCGCCGCCGTCTACCAGGTCGCGCTCATGGCGGCCGCGGGGTTCCAGACGGAGGCGGGGGTCATCGACGCGGGGTGGTTCTCACCGGCGAGCGTGGCGATCGCGGCGGTCTCGGTCGCGTCGCTCGTGGTGCTGCTCCGTGCCGTACGGGGCGCTCGGGAGCACCCCGTACGGCACGGTCGGAGCTAGCAGCCCTGGGTCGGGATGCATTCGATGCGGTGGGAGATGACGCACGTCCCGATCGTCGCGGCGCACATCGACTTCGTGATCTCGTGGCAGACCTGGTAGCTCTCGGTGCAGTCGTACTTCGAGGGGAACGACGCGCCGACGACGCCGCCCAGCTCGTCGGAGCTGAGCTCGACGAGGGTCTCCTTCTTA
>DATMES010000047.1 GCA_035556555.1 Frankiaceae bacterium | reverse complement strand
GTCGAACGCCACGGAGAGGCCGGTCGTGCCGGCGTTCAGCAGCGCGTGGTAGCGCTCGTTCGACTCCTTGGCGGTGCCGAAGCCGGCGTACTGCCGCATCGTCCACGGCTTGCCGGTGTACATCGTCGGATAGACGCCGCGCGTGAACGGGTACGCGCCCGGCTCCCCCAGCGCCGCCGCCGGGTCGAACCCGTCGAGGTCGGCCGGTGCGTACACCGGCTGGATGGGCAGCCCCGACTCCGACGTACGCCCGTCTGTCATGCCGCCGATGCTACCGACGCCCCGTGCCAGGACTGCCGCCCCCCTTGACGAATTGGGAGAGACGCCCTGACATGGGAGCGGACCGGCGGGAGGGGGACAACGTGCGCCTTCGAGGGCTGCTGACTGTCCTGACGCTGGTCGCGGCGGCGGCGTTGCCGGGTCCCGCGGCGGACGCGACGGTCCCCGGGCCCGGCGCGTTCCGGTGCCAGGTGATGGCGTTCTCGCCCTTCGTCGCCGCCGACCGGACCGGCCTCTGTGCGACGCTCGACTACGAGACCGGCACCGTGACCCCGAACGGGAACGCGTCCGTCTACCGGACCGTCGACGCGGGGCGGACGTGGCGCAAGATGCGTGGCACCGGCCTCAGCCCGATCGCGAGCCAGTCGCTCAAGCAGGTCGTGTTCTCGCCGGCGTACGCCGCTGACGGCGCGATCTACCTGCACGCCGCGGGCCGCGGCCTGCTGCGCACGACCGACGGGGGCGACACCTGGCTCCCTCTCGCGCCGCTGACCGACTCCGCCACGACGCACAGGAACCTCACCCCCTACGCCGGCGATGCCGTCGTACCGGGCACGCCGGTCCCGGCGGCGCTCGCGTTCGCCGACCAGGTCCCTGCGCTGGTGAGCCCGCCCGCGCACGTCCCTGTGGCGGGCTCCCCCGGCACCGAGCTGCAGTTCCTGTCGGCGCCCGGGTCAGCGTTCGTGGCGTCGCTGGAGACCGACCCGGGCGCGCTGCTCGGTGCGAGGACCCGCCTCTACGAGTGCGATGCCGGGCTCGCGTGCGCGCGCGCTGTTCGCGTTCCCCGCGGGGCTCGACTGGCAGGAAGGCTGGTTCGCGCCGGACTTCGCGACGAGCGGCCGGCTCTTCGCGGTCCTGGCCGACCAGCAGTCCCGGGTGAGCGCGTGGCAGTCCTCGGACCGCGGGCGCACCTTCCATCGCTGGACCGCGCTCGACGCGTTCCTGGCGCCGCTGGTCAATGCCTACTGGCCCCTCGTGTCACTCGCCTCGCGGCCCGGCGAACGGACCATGTACGCCCGCGTCAGCTACGACCCGTTCCCGCGTTCGGGTCCCCTCACGGCGTCGCCCCCCGCACCCCCGGGCGAGCAGATCCTGCGGAGCCACGACGGCGGGCGGTCATGGCGCCGGATCGCGTCCGGCCTCGCCTTCGGTCAGCGCGGGCGGGCCGGCACCCTGCCCTGGAACAGCGAAGGGATCGGGTCGCGGGCGGCAGCCGGTGCGTTGGAGCTGCTGCCCAGCGGGCGCCTCGTGACCATGGCCGCGAAGTTCCCGACTTTCTTCGGCGTCTACGTCTCAGCCGACGGGGGGCGGACGTGGGCGCGTTCGGAATTCTTGCCGTAAACGGCGCAACCCCCATAGACCCCCCTGAGACGAAACGTACCCTTCGACCCGATCGGTTCCGCGCAGCGGACGCCGATCGCCGTAGGGGGAAACTCGCGGCCGCGACCCTCTTGCTCGATAACGCCGGCAATGGACCGGCCACGAGAAGGAGACGATGGGAAATGACGTACCGAAAGACCATCCGTACGGCTGTCGTCGGCGGGGCCGCGGCAGCGGCACTGCTGCTGCCGACCCAGTCGGCGCACGCTGCCCTGTCGACGTTCACCGGGTCGTCCACCACCACCTGCGACGCGCCGAGCGACCCCGGCCAGGGCACGAGCCAGGGCAACGGGACCTGCGAGACGACGGCCGCGTCGTCGTTCTGCCAGACGTCGGTCAGCACCTCCGAGGGTTCGATCCTCACGCAGTGCGTGGGCAACCTGACCGCGACGACCGCGCCGTTCTTCGTCAAGATCCGCCCGCGGGAGCAGGACGCCGTGCAGACCCTCTGCTTCGGTGCCGGCACCGGCACCTTCCGCTACCGGCCCTCGCCGACGTCCCCGTTCAGGGACATCCCTGTGACGGTCAGCGTCACGGCCACGACCGCCACGTTCTCCGGCGTGCACGCGCTGGGGGCGAGCGTCGCCGTCGTGACCGGCACGTACACCAACGCGTGCGGCGGTTCCGGCACCTATGGCGGTGAGGTCCTGTGAGCGCCCGCCGGCCGATCACCCGCGCCATCGCCCTCCTCGGCGCGGTGACGGCGTTGACCCTGGGCGCGCCGGCGGCGGGACACGCCGCGGACGATGCCGCCGTCGTGCGGCTGTACAGCGCGACGTTCAACGGGGTCGGCATCGTCGACCTGCCCGCCGACGGGCAGACGCGCCTGCCCTTCGTCCAGGTCGACTCGTACAACCCGGCCATCAACGACGATGAGTGCAGCGCCGTCATCGCGGTCGGCGTAGAGGGGCCGGAGGTCGTTCGCTGCTCGTTCTTCTACAAGGGCAGCTTCGTGCCGAACGACGTCTGGTACTGCACGGGCGAGGCCGTGAGCACGGGGACGTTCGTCGTGTTCCTTCCAAGCGGCGCGCAGATCTACGAGTTCCGCAACATGCGCGCCGTGATCGACGAGGCGAGCGTGCACGCGGTCGGAACGCAGTACGTCGACATGGGCACCGGCGCCATCGGCACCGGTTACGCTCAGTTCGATTTCGGCGGCACGAAGTGTGACAAGCGCGTTCCGAACGTCGGGCGCGTTCTGTACTGAGCATGCGAGCACCGGGGGCGGGCCTGTCTCGCCCCCGGCGCTCCGTTCCCTGGGGAGGCCGACGTGCGCGCGGTGCTCCGCGTCTTCGTCGCGCTGGCGTTGACGTTCGCATCGGCCACCGCCGCCGGCGCCGACGAGCCGGACCACATCGGGGGTACCTCGCGACCGCGCTCCTCGTACGTCTCGTCGCTGACCGGCACCTTGCCCGAACGCGTCGCGGCGTGGCGGGAGCAGGCCGTCCCGCCCGGCGCGGTCAGCGCGGTCGAACGACCCGGGATCAGCAGGCCGGTCGCGGATCTCGACGCCGACGGGCTCCCCGACGTCCTCGCGTTCACGACGACGGACGGCGAGACCGCGACGCTGACGTGCCGTCGCGGGACCGACGGGACCGTGCTGGCCTCCCTGCCGGTACCGGCAGAGGGCTACGCGCTGCCGGCCGATCCCGGCTGGACCGCGGTGCTCCTCGTCACGCTCGTCCAGGTCCGGCCCGGGCCCACCAGCCCGCCGGAGGACGTACGGCTCACCGTGTCGTGGGTCGAACGATGCGCCGAGAGGTGGACCCGCACGTTCCAGGGCAGGATCTACGGCCCGGGCGGCGCCCCTGCGACATTGGTGCCCGCGCTGAAGGGCACACTCGACGCACGCGGCCGCAGGGCAGTGCTCGTCGAGCAGGTGAGCCACCTGACCAACGTGTCGCCGAACAGGCCCGAAAGCACGGTCACGGTGCTGTCGGGTGACGACGGAGCGACGCTGTTCGGGTCGGAGCCGCGCGCATTCCTGGACGAGTACCCCACTCTCGTGGGCCTGCCGGACGTCACCGGCGACGGACTCGGTGACTACGCCTACTCGGTATGGACACGGCCGATGACCGGCGTCGAGCGCACCGATCGGTTCGAGGCGTACTCCATGGACGACGGATCGCCGCTGTGGTCGGTGGCGACGCCCGGCGACCTCGTGGACTGGACGTTCGCTGCCGGTGACACCACAGGGGACGGCGTCACCGAGGTCGTCCTGGCGAGCCCCTCGGGTGAGAGCCGCGCCTCGGCGCTGGTGGACGGGGCGGCTGGCGAGGTCCTGTGGGAGCGCGACGTCGGATACCCGATGGCGCTGGCACTCGGCAGGCCCGCCGACTGGCTCAGGCTGGCGGGGCTCGAGATCGCCTCCTCGTCGTACTGGCTCACCGTCACCGCAGTGGACGCGACGGGCAAGGAGCGATATCGCACGCGGCGGCGGATCGGGCCGGTCGCGGACGCGGGGCTGCTGTCCTACGCCGACGACGTGCTCGGTGACGTGGACGCGGACGGCGTCCTCGACGTGGCGTACCACGTGTACGCGGCGTACCAGGACGACACGGTCCGTCGGGTCGACGTGGTGGTCTCCGGCCGCACCGGCGCGATGCGCGACGTCGACGTCTCCGCCCTGTTGCCCAACGGCTGGCCGTCGGGGTCCGGATCGGTCGACGGCCGGGGTGACGACGCGTGGACGCGACTCGCTCCCTACACGATCACGTCCGGCGACGGAACCGCGCTCGCCGCGAGATGGCAGGGCCCGTCGCCCGTGCCCGCGATGCTCGCGACCCGCCTCGATCGCGACCGCTGCCCCGACCTTCTGGTCGTGACCGGCGACGGGCCTGCCAACTCCCGCCTGCTCGCGGTGTCGGGGGCGACGGGCCGTGTGGTGTGGAGCGTTCCTCCCGCGGGAGCCACGCGCGTCCTCGACCGGGCCTTGCCACTGTGCGCCGCGGCCGCCGCGCCCCCGTCGTCGCCCCGCGTGCCGTTCGTGCCGGCGACGGGCGGTCTCGGCGCGTGGCCCGCGGCGGTGCTCGCCGCCGCCGCGGCGTGCGCGCTGCGTCTCCACCGTCGCGCCGCAGCCGGCACGGCGGAGGCGCCGATGCGCGGGGCGTGAGCGCGCGGCGGTAGAGTCGTACGCGCAATCTCCATCCGCTCTGACCGGAGGGGCACTGTGCCCAGAGGCACGCTGTACCGCGGCCGCGAAGGCATGTGGTCGTGGGTGGCGCACCGCGTCACCGGCGTCCTCGTCTTCTTCTTCCTCTTCGCGCACGTGCTCGACACGGCGCTCGTACGGGTCAGCCCGAACGACTACGACCTCGTCGTCGACACGTACAAGCACCCGTTCGTCACGCTCATGGAGGTCGGCCTCGTCGGGGCCGTGCTCTTCCACGCGCTCAACGGCATCCGGGTGATGCTCGTCGACTTCTGGGACAAGGGCGTGCGCCTCCAGCGCCAGATGCTCTACGCCGAGCTGACGCTGTTCGCGATCCTCATGGGGCCGGCGACGTACTTCATGCTCCTGCCCGTCGCCGAGCGCTACCTCGGGAAGTGAAGGTGTCTCTCGTGGATCACCGGCCTGCTGCGCGGCGCCCGGCACGACGCCTCGCTGCGTTCTCGTCGTCGCCGACAGCGCTGCTATCGGCTCCTCCTCCGCCTTGCGATACGCCGCACCGGCTCGCCGCTCGCGACGGCCGTGACCCACGAGAGACACCTCGATGACCGTCACCGACTCCCGCGCCACCGTCATCGAGAAGCCGCGCTCGCGCACCCGCCGCGCCTCCCGCGCCACGAACTTCGAGCTCTACTCGTGGGTGTTCATGCGCGTGTCCGGCCTGCTGCTCGTGTTCCTCGTGCTCGGCCACCTGTTCGTCATGCACATCGTCGACGGCGGGGTGGAGCGCGTGAACTTCGCGTTCGTCGCCGGCCGGTGGTCGTCGCCGTTCTGGCGTACGTGGGACCTCGCGATGCTCTGGCTCGCCGAGCTGCACGGCACCAACGGCCTGCGCACGATCATCAACGACTACGCCGAGCGCGACCAGACGCGCTTCTGGCTCAAGATGATCCTGTACGTCAGCACGTTCCTCGTGGTGATGCTCGGGACCCTCGTCATCTTCACCTTCGACCCCGCGATCACGGACTAGGCAGGCGACCAGCGTGCAGTTCCACAAGTACGACACCGTCGTCGTCGGCGCGGGGGGTGCCGGGATGCGCGCGGCCCTCGAGGCCGGGCAGCGCTGCCGCACCGCCGTCCTGACCAAGCTCTACCCGACCCGCTCCCACACCGGCGCGGCGCAGGGCGGCATGTGCGCCGCCCTCGCCAACGTCGAGGAGGACAACTGGGAGTGGCACACGTTCGACACCGTCAAGGGCGGCGACTACCTCGTCGACCAGGACGCGGCCGAGGTCATGTGCAAGGAGGCCATCGACGCGGTCCTCGACCTCGAGAAGTTCGGGCTGCCGTTCAACCGCACCCCTGAGGGCCGGATCGACCAGCGCCGCTTCGGCGGGCACACCGCGCGGCACGGCGAGGCGCCCGTACGCCGCGCCTGCTACGCCGCCGACCGGACCGGCCACATGATCCTGCAGACGCTGTTCCAGCAGTGCGTCAAGCACGAGGTCGAGTTCTACAACGAGTTCTACGTCCTCGACGTGCTCATCAACGAGGGGCGCACCGCGGGCTGCGTGGCGTACGAGCTCGCCACCGGCGAGATCCACGTCTTCCAGGCCAAGGCCGTGATCTTCGCGAGCGGCGGCTTCGGCAAGATGTTCAAGGTCACGTCCAACGCGCACACGCTGACCGGCGACGGCCCCGGCATCGTGTGGCGGCTCGGGCTGCCACTGGAGGACATGGAGTTCTTCCAGTTCCACCCGACGGGCCTCTACAAGCTCGGCATCCTCCTCACCGAGGGCGCGCGCGGCGAGGGCGGCATCCTCCGCAACAAGGACGGCGAGCGCTTCATGGAGCGCTACGCCCCCACCATCAAGGACCTCGCGCCGCGCGACATGGTGTCCCGCGCGATCTACACGGAGATCCGCGAGGGCCGCGGCTGCGGACCCCACGGCGACTACGTCCACCTCGACCTCACGCACCTCCCGCCCGAGCAGCTCGACGCCAAGCTGCCGGACATCACGGAGTTCTGCCGGACGTACATGGCGATCGAGCCGTACACCGACCCGATCCCGATCCAGCCCACCGCGCACTACGCCATGGGCGGCATCCCCACCAACGTCGAGGCCGAGGTGCTGCGCAACAACTGGCACAAGGTCCCCGGCCTGTACGCCGCCGGCGAGTGCGCCACCGTGAGCGTCCACGGCGCCAACCGCCTCGGCACCAACAGCCTGCTCGACATCAACGTCTTCGGCCGCCGCGCCGGCATCAACGCCGCGAAGTTCTCCGCCAACAACGGCCACACCGACCTGCCCGCCGACCCCACCGCGCGGGTCACGAGCATGGTCGAGCGGCTGCGTTCCAACGCCGGCGGCGAGCGCATCGCAGACATCCGCCTCGCGCTGCAGGAGACCATGGACGCCAACGCGTCGGTCTACCGGACCGAGCAGACGTTGAAGCAGGCCACCGTCGACATCCAGGCGCTCAAGGAGCGGTACGCCCGCGCGTCCATCCAGGACAAGGGCGTCCGCTACAACACCGACCTGCTCGAGGCCGTCGAGCTCGGCTTCCT
This sequence comes from Frankiaceae bacterium, assembly GCA_035556555.1. Classification (GTDB taxonomy): domain Bacteria; phylum Actinomycetota; class Actinomycetes; order BP-191; family BP-191; genus BP-191. The sequence continues at coordinate 29,763 of DATMES010000047.1, read as the reverse complement.
GCTCGACCTCGCCGAGGTGCTCGTGGCCTGCGCGCAGGCGCGGCAGGAGAGCCGCGGCGGGCACTTCCGCGAGGACTTCCCCAACCGCGACGACGCCAACTTCATGCGCCACACCATGGCGTACAAGGAGGGCGAGGAGATCCGGCTCGACTACAAGCCGGTCACCATCACCCGCTACCAGCCCATGGAGCGCAAGTACTGATGGACGTCACCCTCAAGCTCCGTCGCTTCAACCCGGAGACCGACGCCGACCCGCACTGGGAGGAGTACGTCGTCCCGGCCGAGCCGACCGACCGGCTCCTCGACCTCCTGCACTACGTGAAGTGGCAGATCGACGGCACGCTGACGTTCCGCCGTTCCTGCGCGCACGGCATCTGCGGCTCCGACGCGATGCGCATCAACGGCGTCAACCGGCTCGCCTGCAAGGTGCTCGTCAAGGACCTCCCCGACACCGTCATGGTCGAGCCGATCAAGGGCCTGCCGGTCGAGAAGGACCTGCTCGTCGACATGGAGCCGTTCTTCGAGGCGTACCGGTCGGTGAAGCCGTTCCTCATCACCCGCGACGCCGAGCCGACCCGCGAGCGGCTCCAGACCGCCGAGAACCGCGAGCGCTTCGACGACACCACCAAGTGCATCCTCTGCGCCGCCTGCACGACGTCGTGCCCGATCTACTGGACCGACGAGGCGTACTTCGGGCCCGCCGCGATCGTCAACGCGCACCGCTTCATCTTCGACAGCCGCGACGACGGCGCCGAGGAGCGGCTGGACATCCTCAACGACAAGGAAGGCGTCTGGCGCTGCCGGACGACGTTCAACTGCACCGAGGCGTGCCCGCGCGGCATCGAGGTCACCAAGGCGATCCAGGAAGTGAAGCGCGCCCTGCTCTTCCGCCGCGTCTGACGCCGCGGCATCCCTTCGCGAGCAGTTTCCCTCTCGCGGTTGATCATGGCGCGGGCCGTCGTTACGGTCGGCGTCCACCGGGAGACGGTCCCTACCGCGCACACAGCCGCGTCCCGTCCCTCCGGGGAGGGGGTTCCCATGAGAAGGCATGTCCTCGCGGCGCTCGCCGTCGCGACGCTCCTCACGCCGGTGGCGGCGAACGCCGCCCCGCCCGACCCGCTGCTCGACAGGCCCTGCGCGCTGAGCTCGGCCCTCGACCCGACTCCGGAAGCGCCGGACGGGACGTACACCGGCACTCTCGCCGGCGGCCCGGTGTTCCAGAACGGCACGCTCGCCTGTGTCGTCGTCGTCGGCGCGCAGGTCGTCGCGTCGGCTGCGGTGAACGGCACCAACGGCATGACGACGGTCGCGCCGACGACCGTGTCGTACATCGGGGAGCCCGCACTGGTCTGCTCGCGGTTCACCGACCAGACCGGCGTGACGTACCACTACTCGGCGGCCGGTCCGGCCTGGTCCACCGACCCCACCGCCGGCTGCGACGTCGAACCCGCGACCGCCCCCGCGACCGACGCGCTGGAGCCGGTCGTCACGCCGCTGCGCGACGTCACGACGTGGGGTCCGTCGTTCCCGCCGGCCGGCTTCGCCGTGACCGGTGTCGCGTGGTCGTACGCGCCCGGCCAGGGCCTGGTGTTCACTCCGCCGATCCCGGCGGCGAGCCGGCCGGCGAACTGGTCGTGCGCCACGTCGTTCCCGAGCAGCACCAGCGCCAGGGCCGAGTGCGTCCCGCTGCCCGGCCAGGAGGACCCGGGCACGACGGGGTGGGCCTGCTACGACCCGTTCGTCAACGTGCACGTCGTCAGCCCCGTCGGCACCGGGGCGAACGGCGTCGATGGGCGCAGCGCGTGCGGGACCAGCGAGGCGACGTGCACCGCGACAACGTCCGAGCTCACCCCGGCCGGCCTCTGCTCGGACTGGGCGCTGCCGCCGCACGACGTGCCACTGGTCTGCGAGGCCGACTTCGCGAACGCCGCAGTGACGTCGTCCTGGTCCGTGCGGTGCGCCCCGGTCGACCCGTGACGGGCTCGTTCACGTAGCGCCCGTCCGCGCAGCGCCACCGCCGACGATCACCTGTGTCCGTCTACCGGCCTTTCGCCCGCACTGCCTTTCGCCCGCATGTGAAGGGACACAGGTGATCGCTCGGGGCGGGGCTCTCCCGCCCGGTCCGACGGCGGTACCCTGGCCGCGCTCGGCGCACGGTCCCTACACCCGCGGTCGCGGGTTCCGTCGCGCGGGCGACAGGGGGTACCCGCATGAACCGTGTCCTCGTCGGCGTGCTCGCGTGCGCCGCGCTCAGCCTGCCCGCCACCGACGCCGCCGCGTCGGCACCCACCGCGCTCGACGTGCCGTGCTCGCAGGTGTCGTGGCCGGACCTCCTCAACCCCGAGGCGCCGGCCGACAGCATGATCGGCACCCTGTCCGGAGGCCCGATCGCCCAGAACGGCACGCTTCGCTGCACGCTGAAGGTCGGTTCCGCGTTGCACTCCGACGCCGTCCTCAACGGCGGCTGGGCCACGGCCACCGGCACGACCGGCTCGACGTTCATGCCGCCGCAGCACTTCACGTACGTCTGGCCGGCGTCGACGCAGCGATACCTGTGCTCGCAGTTCTCCGACGGCACGACGACGTGGTACCTGCACGGCACCACACAGACGTGGACCGCCAACGCGGCGACGCCCTGCGTGCCGGTGTAGCCAGGAGGGATCTGCTAGTCCCTGCTGGCGACGTACTGGCGCTGCGCGCGGGCCGCACCGGAGGCCCGGCGGCTCGCGCGCAGGCCACGCCACCCGATCGCGCCGACGATCGTGCCGATGAGCAGCGACGTCACGACCAGCACCAGATGGATGAGGAAGAACGACGTCGCGCCGTCGTCGAAGGAGCGGTCGTCCTTCCAGATGTTCTTGAGGAAGTTCGGCCAGATCAGCCACGTCCAGACGCCGACGGCGAGCAGGAACGCGGACACGCGACGGGTCATCACCACGCCCTGATCCTCGCACGCCGCCCCCAAAGGCTCGGAACGCGGCGTTCGACCCGGTATCCTCGGTTGCCATGGGTGCGGCCGGCGTTCGCCTGCGCGCGGCCGCCGTCGCGGTGGCCGCGGCTGCCGCGTTCCTCGGACCAGGGCACGCGGCGTACGCCGAGGAGCCCGACGTCGTCGGCGGCTCCATGCTCGCCAGCAAGAGCACGGTCCGCGCGGCGAGCGCGCCGCAGCTGCCGCGGGTCACCGCGCAGGGCTGGGTCGTGGCCGACGCCGACACGGGCGCGGTGCTCGCGGCCCGCAACGCGCACGGCCGCTACCTCCCCGCCAGCACCATGAAGACGCTGACCGCCGTGGCGCTGCTCGACTCCGGCATCGACCTGACCAGGAAGTACGCCGCCACGCAGACCGACGCCAACATCGAAGGCAGCAAGGTCGGCCTCGTCGCGGGCACGAAGTACAGCGTCGGCAAGCTCATGGAGGCGATGCTCGTCGTCTCCGGCAACGACGCCGCGCACGCCCTCGCCGGCGCCAACGGCGGCATGACCAAGACCGTCGCGCAGATGAACGCCACCGCCAAGCGCCTGCAGGCGTACGACACCGTGGCGCGCAACACCAGCGGCCTCGACGCCGACGGCCAGCTGACGAGCGCGTACGACCTGGCGCTCATCGCGCGTGAGGGGTTCAAGAACGCGACGTTCAGGAAGTACTCCACGACGCTGCGCAGCCACATGCCGGCGCCGGGCGGCAAGCGCTTCGAGATCTACAACCACAACAAGCTGCTCACCCGCTACCGCGGCGCCGTCGGCGTCAAGACCGGCTACACGATCGCGGCGCGGCACACGTACGTCGGCGCGGCGACCCGCGGCGGCCGCACGCTCATCGTCACGCTGCTCAAGACCGAGACGATGTACCCCGACGCGATCGCGCTGCTCGACTGGGGCTTCCAGGCAGGCGCCAAGGCCGCGCCGGTCGGGCGCCTCGTCGATCCGGTCGTGCCGGAGGAGGAGCGGGCCGACCGTTCGCGCCTCGTCCCCAACGCCGCCCCCGCCACCCCCGCGCCGGTGCTCCGGGCGAGCGGCGGGCGTACGGGCCGTGGCTACGTCCCCCTCGCCGGCGGCATCGCAGCCGCGGGCGGGCTCGTCGTGCTGCGCCGCAGGGCGGTCCGGCGTCGTTACGGCTACCGCGCCGGCGGCGGCGCCCCCAAGCTCAAGCTGCCCGTCCGCTAGGCAGCCACTCGTTCTCTGCAGCTCGCGCGCCGGTCTCGAGCGTGGTGATCTTCCAAGAACGGCTGAGGGAGCGGGGGCCGGATGTCGGCGTGCCGGCCGGGCCGCCGGTCGGACACGCGACTAACGGCGGTTCAGGTACGAGATCCCCTCGGCCAGCGGCCGCGGCGTGATCCCCAGCAGTTCCTTCAGCGCGCGGCAGTCGGCCGGCCCGTCGGCGTTGACGAAGTCGACCGCGCGCGGCGACAGCACCTTCCCCGGCAGCCGGTAGAGCAGCGCGGCGCCCATCTTCACGACCGGCGTCGGCGTGGGCAGCAGCGCGCGCTTCTTGCCCATGACTCCGAGCATGACGCGCACGATCTGGCGGAACGACAGCAGCTGCGGCCCGCCGATCTCGATGACCTGGTTCTCCGCGGCGGGCGTGCGCAGCGCCGCCGCGACCGTGAGGCCGACGTCGTCGACGTGGACCGGCTGCACCTTCGCGGTGCCGGGCCCCGGCAGCGGCACGAACGGCAGCGTCCGCGCGAACAGCGCGAACCTGTTCAGCGACTTGTCGCGCGGCCCGTAGACCCAGGACGGACGGATGATCGTGTACGCGATCCCGCTGCCCTGCACCGCCGCCTCGGCGCGGTCCTTCGCGACGAACCACTCCTCGCTGCGCCCCTGCCCCACGTTGACGCCCGACATGTAGACGAGGCGCGTCACGCCGGCCTTCTTGGCGGCGGCGACGAGGTTCTCGGTGCCCTTGCGGTCGAACTCGTCGTACGTCAGCCCCTTGGCCGGCACCTCGACGGGGTGCCCGGGGAACTGCACCGCGATGACGACGGTGTCGCAGCCGGTCATCGCGTCGTTGAGCGTCGCGGCCTCGCGGACGTCGCCCTCGACGAGGCTGACGCCGCGGTCGTTCAGCCACGGGTTGGCCTTGCCGCCGCGGGAGAGAACACGGACCTCGTGGCCTTCGTGGCGCAGCGCCGCGACGATGGCCCGGCCGAGGAAGCCGGTGCCGCCGGCAACGAGGATCATGGAGAACGCCTTTCGACTTCGTACGCGGGTGTCGCGGCGATTCTGCCAGGACTCAGCCGCGGCGCAGCGACCGCAGCCCGTAGAGGCCGAGCACCGCGACCAGCGTCATGACGAAGCCCGTCGCCGCGCGCCCCGCCAGCCCCGCCTCGCGGCGCGTCTGCCGCGCCTCGACCGGGTCGCTCTTCGGCACGGCGGGAGCCGCGCCGACGGGCTCCTTGCGCCGGTCCTCGCCGTCGCGCCGGTCCGAGCCTGAGCCGCTGAGCGGGTCGAGCCTGTGCGGGTCGTGCGCCTTGCCCGGCTGGCGCGCCGCCTCCACGGGGATGTCCGCCTCGCGCGCGGCCTCAGGGGACGCCGTACCTGAGGGCTCGACGTCGTCCCACCCGGCCGCGGTCACGGTCCAGGCGGCGGTGAAGAGGATCGCGCGGCTGACGAGGTACAGGCCGACGAGGACGGCCACGGCGGTGCCGATGGAGCCGTACAGGGCGGAGGACTTGGTGGCGGTGCGGCCGACGTACCAGGCCCCGGCGATCTTCAGCACGCCGAACAGCACGCCGCCGAACACCGCGCCGCGGACCAGCCTGCGCAGCGGCCAGTCCACGCGCGGCAGCCACTTGAAGAGCACGAGGAACAGCACGGCGTCCACGCCGACGCCGAGGAGGAACGAGAGGACGCTGAGGATGCCCTTGGCCCACGAGCCCTCGACGCCCACGCGGTCGAGCAGGGCGCCGGCGCCGCCCGTGGCGAGCGCCGAGACGACGAACGACACCGCCAGCGCCCCTGCCAGCACGAACACCGTGACGACGTCGGTGGCCTTCTTCTTGAAGAAGTTGCCCGCGTCGACGTTGTGGTGCCACATGAGCCGCAGCGCGTCGCGCAGGGCGTCGATGCCGCCCAGCCCGGAGAACAGCAGACCGCCGAGACCGACGAGGCCGAGCGTGCCGCGCTTGTCCTTCACCGTGCCGAGCGCCTCGGAGAGCTGGACGCCGATGCCGGGGATCACGTCGGTGATCTTGGCGAAGATCTCGGCCTGCTTATCGGGGTCGTTCGCGAGGACGTAGCCGAGCACGGACGTCGCCAGCAGCATCAACGGCAGCAGCGCGAGGATGAGGTACATCGTCAGCGAGGCGGCCAGCCGGTCGCCGTGGTCGGCCTTGTAGCGCTGCCCGGCGCGGATCAGGTGGTCGAACCACCCCCAGGCGTCGCGGCGGTGCTGGAACGCCGTCTTGGCGCCGTTGAGCAGGTTCTTCATGCGGATGATCTACCCGCTGGCCGGTCCCGGCACTCCGTGGCCGAACGGGAAGTCGCGCTGGGGCCGCCAGACCTTGTCCGGGCCCTCCTCGAACAGCGTGAAGCCCCAGACGTCGAACGTCGCGGTGTACGTCGCCAGCTCGGCGAAGCCGCGTTCCAGCGCCGCCTCGTCGACGTCCTGCGCGACGGTGACGTGCGGGTGGTAGTTGAACTTCAGCTCGCGGAACAGCGGGCCGCTCCGCACGCGCGCCTCGAGGCGTTCGCAGGCCGAGATCCCCGCCGCCAGCTGCACGAACGTCACCGGCGACACCGGCCGGAACGTCCCTGTCCCCCGCAGCGTGATCGCGAACGCGCTCTCCTCCGCCGCGATCCGGCGCAGGTGCTCCTCGACGACCTCGAGGCGTTCGGCGGGGATGCCCGTCGGCGGCAGGAGCGTGACGTGCGGCGGCACGCGCAGGGCGAGCGGGTCGCCGAGGCGCTGGCGCCAGCGCTGGAGGTGGCCGCCGTACGGCTGCGGCACCTCGATGGCGACCCCGATGTTGCGACGGGCCACGCGGGGGTCAGCCCTTCGCCGGCAGGAAGCCGACCCGGTCGCGGACCACGGCCATCGTCTGCTGGGCGACCGCGCGGGCGCGTTCGGCGCCCTCGGCGAGGATCGTGTCGAGCCCCTCGGGGTCGTCGGCCCAGCGGCGGTACCGCTCCTGGAACGGCGTCAGCGCCGCCACCACCACGTCCGCGGTGTCCTTCTTGAAGTCGCCGTAGCCGCGGCCCGCGTACTCGTCCTCGAGCTTCTCCACCGTCTTGCCGCTGAACGCCGCGTGGATCGTGAGCAGGTTGGTGATGCCGGGCTTGGCGTCCTCGTCGTAGCGCACGACCGTGTCGGTGTCGGTGACCGCGCGCTTGACCTTCTTCGCGATGCTCGCCGGGTCCTCGAGCAGGTCGATGACGCCCGCCTGCGACTCCGCCGACTTGCTCATCTTCGACGTCGGGTCCTGCAGGTCGAGGATCTTGCCGGAGCTCTTCACGATGAGCGGCTCGGGCACGACGAACGTGTCGCCGAAGCGCGTGTTGAAGCGCTGCGCGAGGTCCCTCGTCAGCTCGATGTGCTGGCGCTGGTCCTCCCCCACCGGCACCTTGTCGGCCTGGTAGATGACGATGTCGGCGGCCTGGAGGATCGGGTACGCGAACAGCCCCACGCTCGCCGAGTCGCCGCCGCCCTTCTGCGCCTTGTCCTTGTACTGCGTCATCCGGCCGGCCTCGCCCATGCCGGTGAGGCACTGCATGATCCAGCCCAGCTCGGCGTGCTCGCGTACGTGCGACTGCACGAACAGCGTCGAGCGCTGCGGGTCCAGGCCGCCGGCGAGGTACTGAGCAGCGGCGATGCGCGTCCGGCGGCGCAGCGTCTCCGGGTCGTGCGGCACGGTGATCGCGTGGAGGTCCACCACGCAGTAGAACGCCTCGTAGTCGTCCTGGATGGCGACCCAGTGGCGCAGCGCACCCAGGTAGTTGCCGAGGTGGAACGAGTCGGCGGTGGGCTGCATGCCGGACAGCACCCGCGGTCTGGGTCCGCTCATGCCGTGGAGTCTCCTACACCCGCCCGGCCGGGTGCGAAGTCACCCCTCGCCGAGCGAGGCCGGCCCCGCGGCGGCGCGATGTTACCGGTGGGTACGGACCGCCAAAGTCACCGTTGCCGCACGGCCGCCAGTCCGTACTCACCGGTAACATCCCGGCGCGGCACCGGCGGTGCGGGCGGGGTCAGCCGTCGTCGTCGCCGCGGTTGAGCTGGGTGACGCGGACACGTTCGATGCGGCGGCCGTCCATGGTCGTGATCTTGAGCCGTACGCCGGGGCCCTCGACGGCCTCCCCCACCTTGGGTACGTGGCCCAGCGCGCTCATCACGTAGCCGGCGACGGTCTCGTACGGGCCGTCGGGCAGCTCGACGCCGGTCTGCTCGGTGAACTCGTCGAGGTTGAGCAGGCCGTCGACCTCGACGTCGCCGCCGCGCAGCGTCCGCGCGACGGTCGTGGCGGGGTCGTACTCGTCGCGGATGTCGCCGATGACCTCCTCGATGAGGTCCTCGAGCGTGACGATGCCGGCGGTGCCGCCGTACTCGTCCACGACGACGGCGAGGTGGTGGCCCTCGCGCCGCATCTCCGACAGCGCCGTCAGCACGCGCTTGGTGTCGGGGAGCTGCATGACCTCGCGTACGACGTCGCCGACCTTCGGCGTGCCGCGCCCGGCGCCGATGAGGTCGCGGATGTGCACGAAGCCGACCACGTCGTCGGCGGAGCCGCGGATGACGGGGTACCGCGAGTGCGACTGCGCCCGCGTCTCCCTGAGCGCCTTCGCGACGGTCGTGCCGGCGTCGATGAACTCCACCTCGGTCCGCGGTACGAGCACCTCGCGGAGCTGGCGCTCGCCGGCCGCGAAGACCTCGTCGATGAGCCTGCGCTCCTCCTTCGACAGCGACTCGTGCGCGGCGACGAGCCCGCGCAGCTCCTCCTCGGAGATCGTGTCGCGGCCGGCGTCGGGGTCACTACCGAGCATGCGTACGACCGCGTTGGTCGACTTGGACAGCAGCCAGATGACGGGGCGGGCACCCGCGGCGACGCGTTCGAGGACGGGCGCGAACGTCCGCGCGACGCCCTCGGGGCGTTGCAGCGCGATGCGCTTGGGCACCAGCTCGCCGATGACGAGCGAGACGAACCCGATGACCAGCGTCACGCCGACGACGCTGAGGACGTCCGCGGCGGTCTCGCCGAGGCCGAGGTCCATGAGCCCGTCGGCGGCGGTCTCGGACAGCGTCACCGCGCCGAACGCCGACGACAGCAGCGCGGTCAGCGTCACGCCGATCTGCACGGCGGCGAGCCAGCGGTTGGGGTTCTCCGACAGGCGCGACACGGCGGCGCCGCGGCGGCCCTGCGCGGCCAGCGACTTGACCTGACCCTCGCGCAGCGAGACCAGCGCCGTCTCCGCCGCGACGAACAGCGCCGCGACGAGGATCAGCAGCAGGACGACGGCGACGTTCAGCAGGGTCGCCATCGCCTGCTCCTGGTACTACAGCCGTCTGTCATGTCAGAGGTTGGCGACGTCCGCCTGCTTGGCGCGGACGGCCTCCGCCGCCTCCTTGAGCGCCGCCAGCTCGCCGTCCTCCAGCGGGATCTCGTCGACCGCGAGCACGCCGCCACGGCCGAGCTTGGCGGGTACGCCGAGGTACACGTCGCTGATCCCGAACTCGCCCGTGACCCACGCGCAGACGGGCATCGACGCGCCGGTGTCCTTGGCGACCGCCTCGACCATGCGCGCGGCGGCGGCGGACGGCGCGTAGTACGCCGACCCGGTCTTGAGCAGCGCCACGACCTCGGCGCCGCCGTTGCGGGTCCGCGTGACGAGCTCCTCGACCTTGTCGGCGGGGAGCAGCGTCGAGAGCGGCTGGCCGTTGACGGTGCAGTGCGACGGCACGGGCACCATCGTGTCGCCGTGCGAGCCGAGCGTCAGCGTCTTCACCGACGCGACCGGCACGGACAGCGTCTCCGCGACGAAGTGCGAGAAGCGGGCGGTGTCGAGCATGCCCGCCTGCCCCATCACGCGCTCCTTGGGGAAGCCGGTGACGTTGGCGGCCAGCGCGGTCATCTCGTCGAGCGGGTTGGACACGACGATGACGACGGCGTCGGGCGAGTGCTTGGCGACGTTCTCGCTGACCTGGCGGACGATCTTGGCGTTGACCTCGATGAGGTCCATCCGGCTCATGCCCGGCTTGCGCGGGAGGCCGGCCGTGACGACGACGATGTCGGAGCCGCCGGTGACCTCGTACCCGCTGCCGTCCATGCCCGTCGTGGCACCCACGACGCGGGTCTCGTACCCCTCGATGGGCCGCGACTGGTTCATGTCCAGCGCGAGGCCCTCGGCCTTGCCCTCGACGACGTCGGTCATGACGACCTCGTCGAAGATGTCGTACGCCGCGAGGCGCTGGACGGTGGTGGAGCCGTAGAAGCCGGCGCCTACGACGGTGACCTTCACTTGTTGAGCTCCTCGATGATGGCGTCGGCGTACTCGGCGGTCCCGACGGCGGTCGGGTCGGTGCGGACGGGCTTCATGTCGTACGTGACCTTCTCGCCGCGCGCGATGACCGCGGCGACGGCCGCCTCCAGCTTGGCGGCGGCGTCGAGCTCGCCGAGGTGCTCCAGCATGAGCTTGCCGGAGAGGATCATGGCGGTCGGGTTGACCTTGTTCTGGCCCTTGTACTTGGGGGCGCTGCCGTGCGTGGCCTCGAAGACCGCGGAGTCGGTGCCGATGTTGGCGCCGGGCGCGACGCCGAGCCCGCCGACCATGCCGGCCGTGAGGTCGGAGAGGATGTCGCCGTAGAGGTTGGGGAGGACGAGGACGTCCCACTCCTCGGGCCGCTGCACGAGGCCCATGCAGGTGGCGTCGACGAGGTTCTCCCACGGCTCGATGTCCGGGTAGTCCTTCGCGACCTCGCGGAACGTCGACAGGAACAGCCCGTCGGTGAACTTCATGATGTTCGACTTGGTGATGCAGTGGACGCGCTTGCGGCCCTTGGCCTTCGCGTACTCGAACGCGTACCGCGCGATCCGCTCCGCGCCGAACTCGCTGATCGGCTTGATGGAGATGCCGGAGCCCTCGCGGATCTGCTTCTTCTGCTTGGTGTTGAGGAACGCCCTGACCTCCTCGGCCTCGGGCGTGCCGGACTCGTACTCGATGCCGGCGTAGAGGTCCTCGGTGTTCTCGCGGACGATGACGACGTCGACCTGCTCGAAGCGCGAACGCACGCCGGGGTACGTCTTGCAGGGACGCAGGCACGCGTACAGCTCGAGCTCGGCGCGGAGCGCTACGTTGACGGAACGGAAGCCGGTGCCGATGGGAGTGGTGATCGGGCCCTTGATGGCCACCTTGTTGCGCTTCACCGACTCCAGCGTCTGCGGCGGCAGGGGCGTGCCCGCCTCCTCCATGATGTCGACGCCGGCCTGCTGGACGTCCCAGTCGAAGCTGCTGCCGCTCGTGGCGACGGCAGCTTCGAGCACCCGGCGGGTGGCCTCGGTCAGCTCGGGTCCGGTGCCGTCACCCGGAATCAGGGTGACGCGATGCGTCGTGGGCATGGATGTCCTCGAAGTCACGGGAAATTGAGGAAGCGAGGCTATCGAATGGCTGGGCGACGCCGCGAACCGCAGCGGGCAGGAGGGCTGGCGGCGCTCGCGTTCACGCTGCTCGCGGTGGCCTGCGGGCCTGCCGGGGAGCCGCGCGCGAGCAGCCCCGCGGCGACCCCGACGACGAGCGCCCCGAGCACGGCGGTGGAGCCGCGGACCGACCCGTCGGCCGCGCGGCCGTACGTCATCGGCGTCATCGGCGACTACGGCGTCGATGCCAACCCCGTCCGCCAGGTCGTCAAGGCGATGGGCAAGTTCAACAGCGGCCGCCCGCTCGACGCCGTCGTCACGACGGGCGACAACGCGTACTGCTGCGGCACGGCGGAGCAGGCGGCGTTCGCGTGGCGGATGCTCTCGCCGCTGCGCCTCGCGGGCACGCCGATCTACCCGGCGCTGGGCAACCACGACATCCGTACGGGCGACGGCGCGCCGTTCATGAAGCAGTTCCGGATGGCGAAGCGCTGGTACACCGTCGAGGTCGGGCCGGTGCAGTTCCTCTTCCTCGACTCGACCCGCGTGACCGACGCGACGCAGCTCACGTACGTCAAGTCGGTGCTCGCCAAGCCGCGCCCTGGGTCGTTCCGCGTCGTGGTGTTCCACCACCCGGGCTGGGCCTGCTCGGCGCACCCGCCGGACGCGAACGTCGTCAAGCACTGGCTGCCGCTGTTCGGCACGAAGGTCGACATGGTGCTCGCCGGGCACAACCACACGTACGAGCGCTTCACGTCGGGCAGCGGCACGCCCTACGTCACGACCGGGGGAGGCGGCGCGCCGCTGTACTCGTCGGCCGCGGTCGCGTGCCGGGGGTCGGGCAAGCTGGCGTACCTCAAGACCGCGCACCACGCCGTACGCCTCACGGCCACCGACGCGACGCTGCGGCTGGACGCGATCGGCGTCAACGGCGTGGTCTTCGACTCCCGGGTCGTCCGGCCGCGGACGTAAGGTCCCGGTATGGGCGCCCTCCGCGTACGCCACCTGCTCCTCGCCGCCGCGCTGCTCGGCTCCGTCGCGCTGACGCCCGCCGCCGACGCGGCCGACCCGCCGCGCACGGGCTTCGAGGAGAGCGACGGGGCCACCTGGACCACGCACGAGGAGGAGGTCGAGTTCCTCGAGGCGGTCGACGCGGGGAGCCCGTACGCCACCGTCGAGGTCATCGGCACGACGCTGGAGGACCGCCCGATCCACCTCGTCACGCTCGGCGCGCCGGCGCCGCGGAACGCCGCGCAGGGCCGTACGGAGCCGGTGGAGCTGCACATCTGCACGCAGCACGGCAACGAGCCCGCCGGGCGCGAGGCGTGCCTGCAGAAGCTGCGCGACCTCGCGTTCGCCGAGGACCCCGCGGTGATCGAGCAGCTCACCGAGCAGACGATCCTGTTCGTCCCGACGGCCAACCCGGACGGCCGCGCGAGCAACTCCCGCGAGAACAGCGAGGGCGTCGACGTCAACCGCGACCACCTCAACCTCGGCTCGCTCGAGGCGCAGGCGATGGCGAAGGTCATCCGCGACTGGCAGCCCGACATCTCGATCGACCACCACGAGTACGGCCCCGGGGAGCCGATCCTCTACGACGACGAGGTCCTCTACCTCTGGCCACGCAACCTCAACGTCGACGAGGCGGTGCACGACCTCGGCGTGACGTTCAGCAAGGAGGTCCTCGCGCCGTGCCTGGCGGAGAAGGGCTTCACCTCCGACGAGTACGGCATCGACGCCGTCGGCTCGACGGACCTGCAGCAGACCGCGGGCGGCGGCGACGAGGGCATCCTGCGCAACGCCGCCGGCCTGCGGCACGTCGTCGGCATCCTCGTCGAGAGCGCCGTGACGATGAACCTCACGAACGGTCCCGACGAGGCCACGACCCCCGGCGTCCAGCTACGCCGCGTCGCCAGCCAGGTCGCGACGATCGACTGCACGCTGGGGTACGTCGCCGACACCGCCGCCGCTCTCACCGCGGCCACCGCGGGCGCGCCGTTGCGCAAGACCGCGGAGGGCAAGCGCCAGGACACGCCGGTCTACCTCGCGGGGCAGGACGAGGACACCACCGTCACCGGGAACGGCGACGCCGAGGAGACCATCGACCCCCCGTGCGCGTACGACCTCGACGCCACGCAGCTCGAGGCGGTGGACGAGATCCTCGACCTGCACGGCATCGCCAAGGTGCCGCTCGGCAGCGGCGCGCGAGTGCTCATGGCGCAGCCCGCCGAGCCGGTGATCCCGCTGCTGCTGGACGAGCGCAACGACCGCGCGGAGACCGACGCGACGGCCCGGGAGACGTGCACCTCCGCCGCACCCGACACGAAGACCCCGCCGAAGGAGCCCCGCCAGGCACCACCGCGGACCGGGGCGGGCGGGTCAGGGCTGCCGGCGACGGGCCTGCCCGGCTCGCTCGCGGTCGTGGCGGCGCTGGCGACCGGTGTCGCGGCAGCGCTGCGGCGCAGCGCTTCCTAGCCGGGTACGGCCGCCGGGACCAGCGCCAGAACCGCGCGTTCTTTGAAGATCACCACGCTCGAGCCCGGCGGGTGAGCGTCAAGGTTGGCCACGTGTCCGGACGGGCGTAGGCAGGCCCCGAGCCGTTCGGGCTGCGTTGTGCGCTTTTTCGCCGCACGGGCCGCAACCGGGTTGCGCAGGTGACGGGTCAGGCCGGTACGGCGCCCGCGAGGAACGCCAGCGCGGCGCCCAGCACGAGCAGCGTGACGACGTCCACGCCCTTGCTGCGGACGGCGAGCGAGCCGACGCGGCGGGCGGGCAGCGCGAGGCGCAGCAGCGCGCCGACGACGCAGGCGGCGGCGACGACGTAGAGGCCGCGCCGCCAGTAGTGGAACGCCGCGGCGTACACGATCCCGCCGAGGCCCAGCGCGACGACGGCGAGGGCGGGCAGCTCGTTCGCGATGCGGGCCGTACGACTCACTTCGGGGCCCCCGCGGCGGCGTGAGCGCAGCGAGCGGCGTCGCGGGGTGAGCTCATGGGGTGGTGCCGGGGCGGCGCGCGGGCGGCGAGTGGCCGCGCAGCACCTCGACGGCGAGGTCGGCGTGGGCGGCGCGGACGAGCACGTGGTCGGTCGAGAAGCCGGCCATCGCGGCGAGCGGGATGCCCGCCGAGGCGAGGCGCCCGGCGACGTCGGCGAGGAAGCCGACGAGCTCCCACGGCAGCGGCCCGGGGAACGTGATCCGCCGCCAGCTCCCCTCGTACGACACCGGGGTGTCGAGGTGTTCGAGCTCGGACTCCGCGCAGACGACCGTCGTCTCGTCGTCGGCGCGGATGACGACCGAGAACCCCTCCAGCGGCGGCGGCGTGAAGCCCGCGGGGTACGCCGCCACGGCGAGGTGGGTGTTGTCGAGGATCGGCCCGAGGTCGGGAGCGGACTCCCAGTCGACGACGTAGACCGAGCTGCCCTCGGGGACGAGCGGCGTCGACTCGACCGTCAGGTCGACCGGCTCGGTCACCTCGTCGGTCACGTTGATGACGTGCGCTCGTCGATCGGGACCCACTTCTGGTCGCGCGGGCCGACGTACTCGCTGTCGGGGCGGATCAGGCGGTTGTCGGCGTGCTGCTCGACGACGTGCGCCGTCCAGCCCGACATGCGCGACACCGCGAAGACCGGCGTGAACAGGTCGGTCGGGATGCCGAGCGCCGCGTAGACCGACGCGGCGAAGAAGTCGACGTTGGGGTAGAGGCCCTTGACCTCCAGCACGATGCGCTCCATGTCGAGCGACATCCGGTAGTACGTGTCGTCGCCCGACTCCTCCGCGAGTTCCTTCGAGAGCCGGCGCAGGTGCGTGGCGCGCGGGTCCTCGGTCTTGTAGACGCGGTGTCCGAAGCCCATGAGCTTCTTGCCCGCGGCGAGCTCGGCGCGGACGAACTCCTCGACCTTCGCCGGGTCGCCGATCTGCTGGAGCGACTTCATGACGGCCTCGTTGGCGCCGCCGTGCAGCGGGCCTTTGAGGGTGCCGATCGCGGCGACGACCGCGGAGTGCATGTCGGACAGCGTCGCCGCGCAGACGCGGGCGGCGAACGTCGAGGCGTTCATCGTGTGGTCGGCGTGGAGCACCAGGCACTCGTCGAACGCCGCAACCGCGCGCTCCGACGGCATCCGGCCGGTGATCTGCAGCAGGAAGTTGCCCGCGGTGCCCAGCGCCGGGTCGGCGGGCGGCATCTGCGTGCCGCGCCGGGCGTGCTCGAACCTCGCCACCAGCAGCGGCATCTGGGCGACGAGGCGTACGGCCTTGCGCTGGTTGGCGTCGGCGTCGTTGGAGTCGCGGTCGGTGTCGCTGTGACCGACGAGGGAGAGCAGCGTACGGAGCGCCTCCATCGGCGTGGCGTCGCCGAGGCGGGACGCCACGTCGTCGACGAGCGCGGGCAGCGTACGGGCCGCCGCCAGCTCCTCCTCCAGCGCCGACAGCTCTTCGCGCGTCGGCAGCGTGCCGCGCAGCAGGAGGTGGACGCACTCCTCGAACGAGATCCGCCCCGCGAGGTCGTGGATGTCGTAGCCGCGGTAGAAGAGCCGCCCGGCGCGGCCGTCGATGTCCGAGAGCGCCGTCGACGCGGCGACGACGTCAGCCAGGCCCTTCGCGGGCTTGTCCACCATCTCCCTCACCCTTCCCGGTCCGGGGGAGTCTACGACCGGCGTGTTTTCGCCGCGAAACGCGCGGGTGTGCCGCACGTCGTGACGGGGTACCGATGGGGGGAGTCGCGCATCACCGCGCGGTCAGACTCGCTCAGGAGGTCGTCGTCGTGCCCGCTCCGTTCCTGCGTATCGAAGACAACGGTTCCGTCTTCGACCTGAAGGACGACGTGACCACGGTCGGCCGTGGCGCGGGAGTCGACATCGCGCTCGAGGACCCGACGGTCTCCCGGCTGCACGCCGAGCTCGTCCGCCGCGGGCCGCACGTCTACATCGCCGACCTGGGCCTGTCGACCAACGGCACGCGCGTCAACGGCCGCCCCGTCGGCCGCCGCATCCTGCGCGACGGCGACGTCGTGTCGTTCGGCACCGCGCGGGCCCGCGTCGGCGGCATCGAGGAGCTGGACGACGGCGTGGCCGTGGCCGCCTCCGACACGATGGAGCTGCGCCGCATCACCGCCCCCGACCTCACCCGCCGCGAGCTGGAGGTCCTCACGGCGCTGTGCCGGCCGGCGCTGCGCCAGGACGCGTTCGTGGCGCCCGCCTCCGCGCGGGAGATCGCCGAGGAGCTCGTCGTCACCGAGGCCGCGGTCAAGCAACACCTGCTGCGGCTGTACCAGAAGTTCCGCATCCCGGAGGGCACCAACCGCCGCGCCAAGCTGGCCAACGAGGTCATCGCCGCCGGCGTCGTACGCCCCCTCCCCGACACGCCCCCCGCCCCCGCGGTGCCGCAGCAGCCCCAGCCCGGCAACAACGGCCACGCGGTGTCCGCCGGCGCCGGCGCCGGCGAGCGCCGCTCCGGCTAGGTCCGCTTCACCCCTGGCTCGACGATCACCCTGTGCGCGACCGACGCAACCGGGTTGCGCCTCGTGCGGCGAAAAAGCGCAAAACGCACCCCGAACGCTCGCGCCGTCGCGGCGCCGGCCCGAAGCCCACAACGATCACCTGTGTCCCCGGGGCCCGCGTACGCGGGTCGCCCAGGGGACACAGGTGATCATTTCTGTGGGGGCGGGTCAGGCTGAGGCGCGGCGCTCCGCGGCCTCGACGCAGTTCTTGAACAGCATCGCCACAGTCGTCGGGCCTACGCCGCCGACGCGCGGCGTGATCGCGCCCGCGACCGCCTCGCACGACTCGTCCACGTCGGGGAGCAGGCGCTTCCCCTCGTAGCGCACCCCGCCCCCCACGACGGTCGCGCCCGGCGAGACGTGCTCGGGCTGCAGGATCCCGGGTACGCCCGCCGCCGCGACGACGATCTCCGCGCGGCGGGTGTAGCGCCCCCAGTCGGGGACGCCGGTGTGCACGACGGTGACGGCGGCGTTCGCGGTGGGGCGCTTCTGCGACAGCAGCAACGCCAGCGGGCGGCCGAGCGTCGTGCCGCGGCCGAGGATGCAGACCTCGCGGCCCGACACGGGAATGTCGTAGTGCGCGAGCAGCGCCTCGATGCCGGCGGGCGTACAGGGCACCGGGCCGGACAGCCCCAGCGCGAGGCGGCCCATGTTGACCGGGTGGAGGCCGTCGACGTCCTTGTCGGGGTCCATCTGCAGCAGCGCGGCCTCGAAGTCGATCTGCGGCGGCGTCGGGTGCTGGACGAGCATCGCGTCGACCTCGGCCGCGTCGTTCATGCGCCGGATCGCCGCGACGAGGTCGGCCTGCGTCGCGTCCGCACCGAGGTGCTCGTGCGGCGACGCGATGCCGAGCGAGGCCGCCTTGTCCATCTTCATGCGGATGTAGCCGGCGCTCGCGGAGTCGTCGCCGACGAGGATCGTGCCGAGGCCGGGCGGACGGCCGTTGGCGGCGAGCTTCTCGATGCGGGGCGCGAGGTCCGCGTACACGGCCTCCGCGACAGGGGCACCCGGCAGCAGGCGAGCGGTCATACGGTCACTCCACCACGGCACCGAGGCCGCGCGCGACCTGCATGGCCTGGGCGACGTCGAGCACCGCGCCGGCGAGGCGCAGCTCGGAGAGGTCGACGCCGGTGACGTTCGCGCCGCGCAGGTCGGCGCCGGTCAGGGTGGCGCCGCGCAGGGTGGCGTACGACAGGTCCGACTCGCGCAGGTCGCAGTCGGTGAGGTCCGCGTCGGTGAGGTCGGCCTCGGAGAGCCGTACGCCGCGGAACGACACCCCGCGCAGGTCGGCGCCGCGCAGCCGGACGTACGACCAGTCGCCGCCGTCCACGGTGAGCGGCCGCAGCTCGGCGGACTCGAAGACGGAGCCGGTCATCTTGCACTGGACGAACGTCGCGTCGAACAGGTTGGTACGCCGGAACACGCAGCGCAGGAACGCCGTCCGCGTGTGCAGCGACGCGTTGAGGCGGGCGTTCGAGAAGTCGGCCTCCTCGAACGTCTCCCCCGACGTCTCCCACTCGATGAGGTCGGCCTCGACGAAGTCAGTGGAAGAAATGGCGCGTCCCCGTGAACAGCAGCGCCACACCCGCGGCCCGCGCCGCCTCCACGACCTCGCCGTCGCGCACCGACCCACCCGGCTCCACGACGGCCCGGACGCCGGCCTCGGCCAGCACCTCGAAGCCGTCGGCGAACGGGAAGAACGCGTCCGACGCAGCCACGGAGCCCTTCGCCCTGTCGCCCGCGCGGGAGACGGCGAGGCGCGCGGCGTCGACGCGGTTGACCTGGCCCATGCCGACGCCGACGGTGGCGCCGCCGGAGGCGAGCAGGATCGCGTTGGACTTCACGGCGCGGCAGGCCCGCCACGCGAACGCGAGGTCCTCCAGCACGTCGGAGTCCACGGACAGGCCGGTCTGCTCGACCCACGTCGCCGGGTCGTCGCCGGGGGCGTCGAGGGCGTCACGGGTCTGCACGAGCACGCCGCCGGTGACCTGCCGCCAGTCGACGTCCTGCGCCCCGGGGTCGGGCGCCGAGAGCACGCGGATGGACGGCTTGGCGGCGAGCACCTCGACGGCGCCGTCCTCGTACGACGGCGCGACGACGACCTCGGTGAAGATCTCCGCGACCTGCCTGGCCATCTCGACGGAGACGGGCCGGTTGACGGCGATGACCCCGCCGAACGCCGACACCGGGTCGCAGGCGTGCGCCTTGCGATGCGCCTCCGCGACGTCGGCGCCGACCGCGATGCCGCACGGGTTGGCGTGCTTGACGATCGCGACGCACGGCTCGGCGAAGTCGTACGCCGCGCGGCGGGCCGCGTCGGTGTCGACGTAGTTGTTGTACGACATCTGCTTGCCGTGCAGCTGCACCGCCTGGGCGAGGCCGGGGGCGACGTCGGGGTCGACGTAGAGGGCGGCCTGCTGGTGCGGGTTCTCGCCGTAGCGCAGCACGTCGGCGCGGGTCAGCGCCTGACCGGCGAACGCCGGCCACGGCCCGCCCACGATCTCCTGCGCGAACCACGACGCGACGGCGAGGTCGTACGACGCCGTGTGCGCGAACGCCTCCGCCGCCAGCTCCTGCCGCTGCTCGAGCGTGAACCCCCCGCCGCGCACCGCGTCGAGGACGGCGCCGTACCGCGACGGCGAGACGACGACCGCGACGGACGGGTGGTTCTTGGCCGCCGCGCGGACCATGGTCGGGCCGCCGATGTCGATCTGCTCGACGCACTCGTCGGGCGCCGCTCCGGAGGCGACGGTGTCGCGGAACGGGTACAGGTTGACGACCACCAGCTCGAACGGCGCCACGCCGAGCTCCGCGAGCTGCGTCTCGTGGGACGGCAGGCGCAGGTCGGCGAGGATGCCCGCGTGCACCTTGGGGTGCAGCGTCTTCACGCGCCCGTCGAGGCACTCGGGGAAGCCGGTGACGTCGCTGACCGACGTGACAGGGAGGCCATCGGCGGCGATCTGGGACGCCGTCGAGCCGGTCGAGACGATCTCCACGCCGGCCTCGACGAGACCGCGGGCCAGGTCGAGCAGCCCGGTCTTGTCGTAGACGCTGACCAGGGCGCGACGGACGGGGCGCTGCGTCACGGCAGGACGACCTTTCTTCCCTCGATGCGGTAGCCGCCGCGGACGACGCGGCCGACGGTGTCGGCGAGCAGCCTGCGCTCGACGACCTTGATGCGTTCGTGCAACGACTCCTCGTCGTCGTCCTCGCGGACGGTCACCGCCTCCTGGGCGAGGATCGCGCCGCTGTCGACGTCCGCGTCGGCGAAGTGGACGGTGACGCCGGTGACCTTGACGCCGTACGACAGGGCGTCGCGCACGGCGTACGCCCCGGGGAACGACGGCAGCAGCGCGGGGTGCGTGTTGACCGTGGGGAAGCGCCCGACGACGTGAGCGCCGAGGATCTTCATGTAGCCGGCGAGGACGACGAGGTCGGGCTCGTACGACTCGATCGCCGCGAGCACCCGGTCGTCGAAGTCCGCGCGGTCGCGGCAGTCCTTGATGCTGATGACGAACGTCGGCACGTCGGCCGCCTCCGCCCGCTCGAGCCCGCGGATGCCGTCTCGATCGCTGCCGACGGCGACGACGCGGGCGCCGTACGCCGGATCGGCGCAGGCGTCGAGGAGGGCCTGGAGGTTGCTGCCGCCGCCCGAGACGAGGACGACGAGCCTGGCGGTCACGCGGGCGAGGCTCCTAGCAGGTCGGGTGCTTGCACCGGGCGGGAGAGGGCAACGATAGCGAAGCGGGTCCGTACGGGACCCGGCGAGCGTTGGAGGTGCAGCGTGACGACGCCCCCCGAGATGCCTCCCCCTCCCCCGCCCCCTCCGCCTGCCTACGGTGCGCAGCCCGGCTACGCCATGCCGCCCCCGGGGTACGGCGCGCAGCCCGGCTACGGCCAGTACGGCCAGCAGCAGCCGCGCAACGGCATGGGCATCGCGTCACTCGTGCTCGGGCTGATCGCGCTGCCGTTCGCGTTCATCCTCGTCGGGGTCATCCCCGGCGTGCTCGCCATCGTCCTCGGCATCGTGGGCCTCAAGCGCGCCGGCCGCGGCGAGGCGTCGAGCCGCGTCCTGCCGGTCGTCGGCATCGTCGCCGGCGTGCTCGCCTCGCTCGTCGCGGTGGTGATGATCGCGTTCGTCGCGAGCCACACCGACGAGATCGGCGACCTCGCGCAGTGCCTGGAGGAGGCGGGCCAGGTGCAGGAGGCGAGGGACGCGTGCAACCGGAGATACGAGGAGGACACCCGGCTCTGAGCGGACACGGTGCTTGCGCCGAGCGCGGCCACCCCGAAACGATGGGCGCGGCCGCGCGGGGCGGCCCCGTGCCCGAAGGAGCCAGCGTGAGCGCCGAGCCTCCAGCGCCGACCGGCGCGCCGGGGTCGGGCTGGACACCGCAGGCTCCCCCGCCGCCGGCACCCGCTCCGCCGCCGGGCTGGCCGCAGCAGCACCCGCCGGGCGACTGGAGCGCCCCCGGCTGGTCACCGCCGCGGCGCAACGGCCCCGGCATCGCGTCGTTCTTCCTCGGTCTGCTCGCGCTGCCCGCGGTGCTCTTCGTCGTCCCGGGCGTCCTGATCGGCGCCCTCGCCGTCGCGCTCGGCCTCATCGGCCTCGGGCGGGTCAAGCGGCACGAGGCCGACGCGAGCGGCGTCGCGACGACGGGTCTCATCCTCGGCATCGTCGCCGTCGTGCTGGGGATCGTCTGGGGCGTGTTCACCACGATCGGCGCGAACCGCGCCCAGGAGGACTACGACGCCTGCCGGCGGGCCGGCATCGACAAGGCGCAGTGCGTCGACGAGTTCGACCCGGCGGACCCGTGACCGTCCTCGCCCTGCGCTCCCCCGTCGCGGCCGACGCGCCGCTGCGGTCCGCGCTGGCCGCGACGGCGTTCCGCGCGGGCGTCGCGGCGTCGGCCGCGCTCGCGCTGGGTGCCGTACGCCTGCACCGCCCGCCCACCCTCTGCCCGCTGCGGGCGCTGACCGGGATCCCGTGCCCGATCTGCGGTACGACCACCGCAGCCGTACGCCTCGGCCGTGGCGACGTGCTCGCCGCCCTGGCCGCCAACCCCGCCACCGTTGCCGCCGGCGTCGCCTTGATCCTGGCGCCGTTGCTCGTCCGACATGTCCACGTCCCACACCGCGCCAGGCCGTGGTTGTTGACTGGTGCGGCCGTGTTCGCGTGGACGTGGCAGCTCGTCCGCTTCGACCGGTTGCCGATCTGAGACCCGAGGAGATCGCGTATGACGACCACCCCGCCAGAACCGCCCCAGGGCGGAGCCCCCGGCTACGGCGCACCGCCGCCGTCGTACGACCCCAACGCCGGCTACCCGCCGGCTCCGCCCGGCTACGGCGCGCCCGGCGGCGGCATGCCGTCGGCGCCCGGAGTGTGGGCAGGCCCGCCGCTCGCCTCGTGGGGCCAGCGCCTGGTCGCGATCATCATCGACGGGTTGATCGCCGGTATCCCCGGCGCGATCGTCGGCGCCGCGTCGAAGCCGCTGGCCTACCTGGTCCAGATCGCCATTCTCGGCTACCTGCTCTACATCCAGGGCACGACCGGGCAGTCGATCGGCAAGAAGGTCATGAGCATCAAGCTGCTCCGCGAGGCGGACGGCCAGGTGGTCGGCCCGGGCCTGTCGATCGGCCGGTACTTCGTGCACTTCCTCGACGCGATCCCGTGCTTCGTCGGCTACCTGTGGCCGCTGTGGGACGCGAAGAAGCAGACGTTCGCCGACAAGATCCTGCACACGGTCGTCGTCAAGGCCTGACGCACCAGCGCCACCGGACGGCCTCCGCCTACGGGCGGGGGCCGTTCGCGTTGCGGCGGGCCGCGATCCACGCGGCGCCCGCCGCCGTGAACGCCACCCACTCGGCCGCCGCGAGCCCCGTGAGGAACGGCGACGGGCCGGTCGTGGAGAGCCGCCCAGGTCCCGCGGGGCCCGACGACAGGATCGACGCGACGACGACGGCGAGGCCGACAGCGGGGCCTGTCAGCGCCGCCCAGCCGGCGGCCTTCGTGGCCGACAGTCCGGTGGCGCGGCGCGCGACCACGAGCCCCGCGACGATGCCCGCGGTGACCGGCACGACCAGGAGCAGGAGCGACGGCGCGGGCGCGCTGCCCGAGCCGGGCAGGACCGACAGCAGGGGGAACGCCGGCAGCGGACCCAGCGTGATCCCGGTCGGCGCGACGGCGGTGTCGGCGCCGACCGCGAAGCCGGTGCCGACGGCGTACGCGACGCACCAGACGACGGCGTTCGGGAGGTACCCGATCCCGAGCAGCGTGATCAGCAGCAGCCCGAACACACCCGGCTTCAGCGCCTCCGTGAGGCTCGCGGCGCGCGGCAGGTGCCAGGCCAGCGCGGCGGCCATGCCGAGCGCGCCGCCCGCGACGAGCGTGACGAGCGCGGCGGCGGTGCCGTTGCCGACGAGGCGGGCGCGCTCGGGGAGGAGCGCGGCGTACTCCCGCCAGCCCCGCTCGCGGACGGCCCCGATCGCGCCGGCGACGGCGGCGAGCAGCCCCGCGAGCAGGAAGCCGCGCCACGGCGAGGGCCGCGCGGCCGACGTCCGGGCGAGGCCTGTGAGGAGGGCGGCGAGCACGGCGTACGGCACGCCGACGGCCGCCCCGAGCGCGGCGGCGGTGCCGAGCGGGCGCGGCTCGAGCGCGCGGACGACGCTCGCGCCCGCGCGCAGCGGGAACACCGCGAGCAGCAGCGTCAGCGTCAGCGGCGCGATGCCGAAGCGGCCGCCCTCGACGGCGATGGTCGCGCCGTGCGAAACCAGCCAGGCGAGCGCGCCGGAACGCAGCGCCTCGCCGGAGCCGGCGCCCGAACGCCCGTCGGTCGCCCACGCGAACACCGCGAGCAGCTCGACGACGACGAGCCCCGTCGCGAACGCGCGCGTGGCCGCCTTCGCGACGGTGAGCGCGATGGCGGAGGGGGCGGGGCCGCGGCGTACCGGGCGGGCCGGCGTACGCCGCGTACGGGGGTCACGGATGGCGGTGGTCACTGGCATCGACTGTCGCACGCCGCGTCCGCGACGCAGGGGAACTACGCGCGGAAACCCGTGCGCGCCATGGCCCGCGTCGCGAACAGCGTCTGCAGCACCACGGCGGCCAGCGCCACCGAGAGCCACACCGTGCGCTGCGCGCCGAACGGCACGTCGAGCGAGCGGTAGATCGTCAGCACCGTCGCCGCGAACGACGCCGCGAACGGCTCCACCGTCGGCGCCAGCGGCACCTCGGGGCCGAGCGGGTGGCGGCGCAGCCAGAGCACGCGCCCGGCGGCGTACAGCGCGAGGAGGACGGCCACGACGGCGACGACGCCGAGATCCCACGCGCGGAAGCGCACGCGCGTGCCGACGACGCTGGCGTCGTACCAGGGCAGCCACGCGACCCCGAAGAACGCCACGCCCGCGCCGAGGATGCCGCGCTCGTCGGCGCTCCAGGAGCGCTTCGGCGCGGCGTCTCCCTCGGCCTCGGTCACAGGCTCTTGACGACCTCGGCCATGAGCCGCGCGGCCTCGCTCGGGGTCTTGCCGACGCGGACGCCGACGGCCTCGAGGGCCTCCTTCTTCGCCTCGGCGGTGCCGGACGAGCCGGAGACGATCGCGCCGGCGTGGCCCATCGTCTTGCCCTCGGGGGCGGTGAAGCCGGCGATGTAGCCGACGACCGGCTTGGTGATGTTCGCCTTGATGTGCGCGGCCGCGCGCTCCTCGGCGTCGCCGCCGATCTCGCCGATCATGACGATGGCGTCGGTGTCGGGGTCGTTCTCGAACGCGTCGAGGCAGTCGATGTGCGTCGTCCCGATGACCGGGTCGCCGCCGATGCCGACGCAGGTCGAGAACCCGATGTCGCGGAGCTCGTACATCATCTGGTACGTCAGCGTGCCCGACTTGCTGACGAGCCCGATGCGGCCCTGCTTGGTGATGTCGGCGGGGATGATGCCGATGTTGCTCCTGCCGGGGCTGATGACGCCGGGGCAGTTGGGGCCGACGATGCGCGTGCCCGTGCCGACGAGCTGGTTGTACGCCCAGAACTCCGTCGTGTCGTGGACGGGGATGCCCTCGGTGATGACGACGCAGAGGGGTACGGCGGCGTCGATCGTCTCGATGACCGCGGCCTTGACGAACTTCGGCGGCACGAACACCACCGCCGCGTCGGCGCCGGTCTCCGCGACGGCCTCGCCGACGGAGTTGAAGACGGGGATGCCGTCGACGTCCTGGCCGCCCTTGCCGGGCGTCACGCCCGCGACGATGCGGGTGCCGCTCGCGACCATGCGGCGCGTGTGCTTGGTGCCCTCGGAGCCGGTGATGCCCTGGACGAGGACCTTCGTGCTCTCGTCGATGAAGATGGCCATGTCGGTTACGCGCCCTTCGAAGCGAGCTCGGCGGCGAGCTTGGCGGCGCCGTCCATGGTGTCCACCCTGGTCAGGGTGCTGATGCCGGCGCCGTCGAGGATGCGCCTGCCCTCCTCGGCGTTGTTGCCGTCGAGTCGTACGACGATCGGCTTGTCCACGCCGCCGAGCAGGCCGATCGCCTGCACGATGCCGTCGGCCACCGCGTCGCAGGCGGTGATGCCGCCGAACACGTTGACGAACACGCTCTTCACGTCGGGGTCGCTGAGCACGATCGACAGGCCGTCGGCCATGACCTGCGCGGAGGCGCCGCCGCCGATGTCGAGGAAGTTGGCCGGGCGCTGCCCGCCGAACTCCTCGCCGGCGTACGCCACGACGTCCAGCGTGCTCATGACGAGGCCGGCACCGTTGCCGATGATGCCGACGGTGCCGTCGTCGAGCTTGACGTAGTTGAGGTCCTTCTCCTTGGCGCGCGCCTCGAGCGGGTCCTCCGCGGCGCGGTCGACCAGCGCCTCGTGCCCGGGGTGGCGGAAGTCGGCGTTGCCGTCGAGCGTGACCTTGCCGTCGAGCGCGAGGACGCGGCCGTCGGGGGTCTTCACCATCGGGTTGACCTCGACGAGCGTGGCGTCCTCGTTCTTGAAGCAGGTCCACAGCTTGGCGACGAGCTCGGCGGCCTGGTCTCGTACGTCCTCCGGCAGGTGGCCGGCGGTGACGATCTCCTTGGCGAACGCCACGTCGACGCCTTTGGTCGCGTCGACCGGGATCTTCGCGAGCATCTCGGGCTTGGTGCGCGCGACCTCCTCGATGTCCATGCCGCCCTCGGAGGAGCACATCGCGAGGAACGTCCTGTTGGACCGGTCGAGCAGGAAGGAGAAGTAGTACTCCTCGGCGATGTCGCTCGCCTCGGCCACGAGGACCCGGTGCACCGTGTGGCCCTTGATGTCCATGCCGAGGATCTGCTCGGCCTTCGCCTGCGCGTCGGCGGGGTCGTCGGCGAGCTTGACGCCGCCCGCCTTGCCGCGGCCGCCGGTCTTGACCTGCGCCTTGACGACCGTCTGGCCGCCGATGCGTTCGGCGGCGACCCGGGCCTCCTCGGGGGTCGTGGCGACCTGCCCCTGGGTGACCGGAACGCCGTACTGGGCGAACAGGTCCCTTGCCTGGTACTCGAACAGGTCCACGCGTCCTCCGGTGTCGTCTCGCGGCGCCGCGAAGCCTAACCCGTCCCGCGCTGAGCGCGGTTACTGGTGAGTAGCGACGTCGCCGTTCACCAGTTCGTGCTCGGCGCCCGGCGCTACTCACCAGTAACCGCGGAGGGCGGCGCCACGGGCCGGGCAGAATGCGGGCGTGGACGCGATCGTCGGCGGGGTGCGGCTGGACGCGCTGAAGCCCGGCGCCTCGGACCACGTCCGAAGCTCTGTGACGGGGGCCCCTGCCCCCAGCACTCCCAGACCCGTCACCACATGCGGACGTGGATGCAGTGGCACGGGCAGCGGACGAACCTCACCGTGCGCGCCTGCCCGCACGGGCCGTACCACCCGGACCCGGACAACACCGCGGTGGCTGCCGCACTCGTCACGGGAGCACGCGGAGGAGTGCGACGGCTGCTGCACGGTGCCCACCGGCGAGCACGCGCCGGGGGACGGCTGGACCGTGGTGGGCGGTGCCGAGCTCGGCCTGCTGCTGGTCGGTGTCGTCGCGCACAGCGCGCGCCACTGCGACGGCGACGGCGCCTGCCCGCTCCACGACCCGACGGACCACCACATGCGGGGCTGGCCGCAGTTCCACGGCGACACGATGCGGCTCACCGTGCGCGAGTGCCCCCACGGGATGCTGCACCCCGACCCCGACGACCGCCGCTGGTCGCGCGCCCTGGGACACGCCGAGGAGTGCGACGGCTGCTGCGTCCCGCCGGGCTAGCCAAGCGGCCCGGAAGTTACCGGTGAGTACGGACTGCCAAAGTCACCGCTCGAGCACGAGCCTCAGTCCGTACTCACCGGTCACTTCCGAGGCGCCCCCGGCTCAGCCGCCCAACGCTTCGAGGAGGCGGTCGCAGTCGTCGGTCGTGTTGTAGACGTGCGGTGCCACCCGCACGGAGTCGCCGCGGACGCTGACATAGATCCGCTGCGCCGCGAGGGTGTCGTAGATGCCGTCCGGCAGGCCCGCGGGAAAGCGGATGCCCATGAGGTGCGGCCCGCGGAGGTGCTCGGGCGCCGTACGCAGCCCGAGCTTGTCGGCGCCGTTCGCGAGGTACGACGTCAGCGCGGCCGTCGTCGACGCGATCTCCGGCACGGTCCACTCGACGAGCTGCGTCAGCGCGGCCTGCGCCATCGGGACGAGCACGAAGTTGGAACGCTCGCCGACGTCGTAGCGACGCGCGCCCGGCTGGTAGCCCTCGCGGTAGTCGATGAGCCGCGCGAAGTCGTCGCTGGCCTCGCGGTTGATCCAGTTGGCCTCGAGGGGCACGCCAGAGCGGTGCTCGGGCGCGACCCAGAGGTAGCCGAGGGAGTACGGCCCGAGCAGCCACTTGTAGCCGGCCGCGATGAGGAAGTCGGGGCGTACGGCGTCGAGGTCGAGGGGCAGCGCGCCGAGCGACTGCGTCGCGTCCACGACCAGTGCCGCGCCCACCGAGCGCGCCGCCGCGCCGACGCGGACGAGGTCGACCAGCCCGCCATCGGTCCAGTGCACGTGCGGCACCGCGACGACGCCGATGGACGAGTCGATGCGGTCGAGCACCGCGCGCGTCCAGTCGTCGTCGTCAGGCCGCTCGACGGTGACGACGGTGCCTGCCGCTTGCCAGCCGTACACGTCGCTCGGGAAGTCCTCCGCGAGCATGAGCACGGAGCGGCCGTTCAACGGCAGGTTCGCCGCCGCGACGCCGACGCCGTACGACACGCTGGGGACGAACGCCACACCCTCGGCATCGACGCCCGCGAGCCGGGCGAACGTCGTCCGCAGCGCCTCGCTCCCGGAGAAGAACTTGTCCGGCGTCACGTCCCACGGCAGCTCCTTGAGCGTCACCGCGGCAAGGCCGGCCTCGGAGACGGAACGGAGCTGGGGGGCGAGGTAGGCGCAGTTGAGGTACGTCACGCCGTCCGGCATCGCGAACAGGTGCCGCTGGTCGCCGAGCATCAGGCGGCCGAGGGGGAGCCGACGTTGCCGCGTACCCACTCGATGATCTCGGTGGTGGTCGCGCCCGGCGTGAAGATCTTGGCCACGCCCATCGCCTGCAGCTCGGGGATGTCGGCCGCCGGGATGATCCCGCCGCCGAACACGACGATGTCGCCGGCGTCGCGCTCCTTGAGCAGCTCGATGACGCGCGGGAACAGCGCCATGTGCGCCCCCGACAGCACGGACAGGCCGACGCAGTCGGCGTCCTCCTGCACTGCGGTCTCGACGATCTGCTCGGGCGTCTGGTGCAGGCCCGTGTAGATGACCTCCATGCCGGCGTCGCGCAGCGCGCGCGCGACGACCTTGGCCCCGCGGTCGTGGCCGTCGAGGCCCGGCTTCGCGACGACGACGCGGATGCGGCCGGCCATCGGACTCCCTTCGGTGAGCTCGATGACAGACTACCGAGCGTGTCCGACTGGCGCGCCGGAGTGCTGAAGCGCTTCTCCTTCCCCGGGTACGAGCGCATCGGCCGCAACCCCACGGCCTGGCCCGACTACGCGCCCGCCGAGGTCGTCCGCTTCGGCATCGGCCGGCTCTCCGGCGTCAACGTCGTCGCCGCCGTCTGGGACTTCTCCGTCTTCGGGGGGTCGTTCGGGGAGCTGGACGCGGGGGCGTTCGTCGAGGCGGCCGAACGCGCGGCGCGGTACCGCGAGCCGCTCGTGTCGTTCGTGCGGTCGGGTGGCGTACGGCTCCAGGAGGGCATGGCCGCGCTCGTCGGCATGCCCCGCGCGCAGCTGGCGCTGCGCCGCCTCGCCGACGCCGGGGTGCCGCACGTCGCGATCGCCGACCAGCCGACGACGGGCGGCGTGTTCATCTCCGTCGTCACCCGCGCGGACCTGCGGGCGGCCGTGCGCGGGGCGACGATCGGCTTCGCGGGGCCGCGCGTCGCGGAGGTCGTGCTCGGCGAGCCGCTGCCGCCGGGGAGCCACACGGCGGAGTCGGCGTACGACGCCGGGCTGGTCGACGCGCTCCTCGCCCCCGAGGAGGTCGGCGACTGGCTCGGCCGCGCGCTCGCCGCGCTCACGCCGGCCCCCGTCGAGAACGCAACCGGGAGCCTTTTCCATCCTGAGTGCGCAGCAGCGGCCGGATCGGCCGCGCGGCAGCGCGTGCCGGTGCGTCAACTGGGTGCACGAGCCCCCTTACTGCGCTCCAGCGCTGAGATGCCTGCGGCGCAGCGTGCTGGAGCGTCCT